>JALUZN010000266.1 GCA_027011835.1 Draconibacterium sp.
AAATAAAGGAGCTGAAAACTATGCCATATTAAGATCGGTTTGCGATACAGCTATAAAAAATAATAAAAACCCTTTAATGCCTTTTAAATTAGCTACCAATTATTGTTGACCTGAATAGATACATTATAACAATATAAATTACTTCAGTGACGACTGTAACTGCAAATAAATATCAAAAATAATTGAGGATGCATTTCATCCCTGGATGAGTATGGTCATAATCGACATCATCCATCGCTGGCGCGGATTTGTTTCATAGTGATTTCTACGAAATAATCCGTGCTTTTACTATTTTAAATTTTTAATAGTTTCTTTGTATTGAGTATTTTAAAATACGGGAAAGAGGAAAATATTTATCTTACTTCTACCAATACAAAAGTGATTAAACTATGAAAGCAAAATTTATTTTACCCTTACTATACTCAATTCAGATAGGTTTTCGGGAAATTAGGCAAAGTTATTTTTGGTCACAGCAAAGCGAAAAACTGCGTTGTAACGGGTTACTACAATGTTTTTCGATGAAGCTGTGGGTAAAAAGAACGAGCATAATAACTGAAAAGCTATTTGGTTTGAGTATATTTATTGCAATTGTTTCGTGTCAGCAAAAAAACGAATATTCAGAAGCAATAAATAGTGTATTTAATGAGGCAGGCAGCAATAAAACCGAATTAATTGAAGTACTGAAATATTATCAAAAAGATTCGAAAGACAGTTTAAAATTACAGGCGGCTGAATTCCTTATTGAAAATATGTTGGGGCATTCGTATAACAAATCAAAACTGGTCGATACAAGCAAAACCCGGGTAGCTTTTAATGTTCTCGATTATCCCGATTATAAAACAATGGTTGAAGCCTGGGATTCCATAGAAAACAGAATTGGAACAATAGAAAATGTACGCGATACCGTAATTTACGACAGTAAAGTTATAACAGCTTCGTACCTGATTAATAATATCGATTTAGCGTTTAAAGCGTGGGAAAATCCCTGGGCAGCGAAATTATCGTTCGATAAGTTTTGTGAATATATTTTACCCTACCGTGGCAGTAACGAACCCCTAGAAGAGTGGCGGTCGCATTTTGTTAAGAAATACAAGTGGCTTAAAGACAGTTTAAACGATATAAACGACCCCATTGAAGCAGCCGAACGAATTAACAGCGATTTAAAATCGTGGTTTAAGTTCGATGCGCGTTTGTACCGTCATCCAACCGATTTGGGCCTGGCAGAAATGGAGCAAACAAAAGTAGGGCGTTGCGAAGATATGACCAATCTTGCCGCTTATGCTATGCGTGCCAACGGCATTCCGGTAATGACCGATTATGTTACGCATTGGCCGACAACAGGTAATAATCATGCCTGGAATGCTACCTACGACAAAAACGGCAAAGTAATTATTTTTATGGGTGCGTTAAATAATCCGGGCGAATATCAACTAAACAATAAAAAGGCAAAAGTATATCGGAAAACATTTTCAATTCAACAAAATTGCCTGTCGAATATTAAACCCGATTACGAAAAAGTACCAGGGTGGTTGCGCAGTAAACATTATATCGATGTAACACGCGAATATATTGAAACAGCAGATATACAACCCAAAATTAAAATTGCCATCCCCGACAGTATCAACTTTGGTTATTTAGCCGTTTTTAACAGCGGGAAATGGGAACCTACTGCCTGGGGAAAACTGGATAGAGATAAAAAAGTAGTCCGGTTTAATAGTTTAGGAAAGGATATAGTTTATGCAGGTGTTTTCTATAAAGGCGATTCATTAATCTATTTTAACCAGCCATTTTTGGTCGATAAAACCGGGGATTTGCACTATTTTACTCCCGATACGGTTCATAAAGTCGACCAGAATTTTTACGGTACTACACAAAGAGCTATTGTAAAAACTACCGACGAAATCCGCGAGGTACACTTTAAATCCGGTGCCACTTATCAATTGTATTATTGGCAGAACAGGTGGAAACTTATTGGCGAACAAACGGCTGTTAAAGAGAAACCACTTTATTTTAAACAAATTCCTTCAAAAGCATTATATTGGCTAAAAGAAAAAGGAGGCAAAAAAGAAGAACGGATTTTTAGTATCGATTCAAACAGTGAAATTCATTTTAGATAATTTATTCACATTAGCGCGGCTTTAATTCAGTCAAATAAAAAGCATTAAACATGATAAGACGCGAGTTTATTAAACAAGCAACAGTTCTCTCTTCGGGAGCAGCAATAGCTCCTAACTTATTGATAGCAAATACAAACAATAAAGAAAGTTTAAAAGGATTTATTGTTTCGGATGCACATTTTGGATGGAAGACACCCAAATGGGCTGAAAAAATGCAACCATCGCCGGAAAAGCAACAGGAAGCAATGAAAAACATATTGAATAGGTTTCCTGATTTGGATGTGTTTATTGATACCGGAGATGCTCACCACAACGACCATCATAATAATGAAAATCCGTATAAAGCAAGGGAAAACTGGGTGGACATTATTCAGGGAGGGTGCGGACAAGTTCCATTTTATTATGTGCTTGGAAATCACGAAATACGATCGAATGAAGATGCAGATCCGGAAATGAGATGCAATATTATGGGAAGTGCAACTTGCAGACCTTATTATAGTTTCGATATACAAGGAATCCATTTTATTTCGTTCCCCGAACTGATAAGGGCAATTTATATAACCGAAGAAGAGTGGGATTGGTTGGAATTAGATCTCTCTGTTAATCGCGATAAAACTATTATTATGCTATCTCATAATAATATTATTGGCACTACAACGGGGAACGAACCGGGGTACCGGGGTTTAATGGATAGTGAAAAAATGCTGCAAATTTTTAAAAGAAATCGCAACATTATTGCATGGATGCATGGGCATAATCATAATTACGAAATTGTTAACCGTCAAAACATGTTGTTTGTTTCAAACGGGCGTATTGGAGGTTTTGACCCCAGTGCCGGGAAATATGGTATCGGAGGTATTTATTTCGAAATCTCAACAGATGGAATATTGGTAAAATGCTATTCGGCTGAATTAAATTCTTTCCTTGATAAGTTTGATTCTTCGTTGGTTCAGGAAATGAAAACAAAAACCAGTTTTAATTTGGAAGATGGTTCTGCTTATAGTTATGGTGTTGGTGGAGCAATAAACGGAGAATATATTCCTGCATATCATCATCATATTGGAGAAAATTCAAAAACTGAGTTATTCTTAACAGGTTGTAGTCATCCGGTAATAAACGACGATCCGGGTATGACTAAATATGCCGAAAGAACGGCCTATCATGGTTTGGATAAAATACTTCTTGCTGCAAAAGTAAATCATGGAAATGATAGCTACGAATACTTAAATCCGGGAATTCGTTTAAATGCAAACAATAATTGGTGGACGACAGTTACAATGCCTGGTGATAATTATGATACACATACATATTATCGCTGCCCTGTTGGAAAAAAATATAAAGTAAGTATTGATTTTGATGTGAAAGGAGAAGGAACGCAAAGATTATGGCTTCGTCTTCATATATACGATATTGAAGGGCGTTTACTTCGGATTCTTCAGTCGGAAGAGATAAAACTTGGAAAAGGAAGGAAAAAGCTGGAACGTGTAATTGATGTTCCGGAGATAAATAACTTTGAAACCATATACAATAATCCCGAATGTGATAACCTTGTTAACATTGCAATTGAAGCTTCGTTTACAGGAATGAATACTGATGTCGATCTCTTTTCAATTAAACTGGAACAACCAAATGATAATCAAGATACTTACGATGCCGGTGTTATTATTGATGATAAAAAATATCAACTCAAGGGATTGTTGGAAAAGGGAGAAATAGTACCAATACCGATTGATAATTCTTTAAACCAGAGAAGTGTGAATAAAATAATTGCAGCGGGAAACAGGCGTGTAACTTATTTGGTAAGACACTCAAATTTAAAATGGCAGGTTCGAAATGCTATAGTTACATACAAAAATAATACGATAGAAATTGGTAAGATTAGAAATCATATTTCTGACAAAATGGAAATTGTAATTGCACCATTACAAAAGATGAATGAACCCTATCTGCAAAGAATACGAAAAGCAGAACAAATTCAATTAGAACCATTCAACTCTTTAACCCGGAGCTTGTCAGTAAAAGTAAGTAAAGTATATAAAGAAGCTGAAATTGAAGTATTTTCAACTATTGAACCAAAGCAGATTAAAGGGGTAGAACAATGGGAATACGATAAAAATATTATCCTTGCAAAGTTCATTAAACCGAGTAATGTTGAGATTATATTTTAATTCTCATACCTATTCAGAAATGGTATTATAACAGTAAACATAAAAACATTGTTACTACTCAGCAGGCTTAAAGAACTGATTCTCAATTGTCCCATGCTTTACAGGCTGTGTGAAAACAGTCTTTTTATCATTTGCCGTCCCATTTATGAGACGGATTATGGAATGACATGAACTGTTGGACTTTAGTCCAACTATCTTATATTCAGGACTAAAGTCCAATTCCATTTCTCTATTCAATAACGGCAAAGGATAGTCAATTTTATCAACTTTATCAGGAATGTGTATTAATTTCGGGTAGTTCCCAAAAATAAGTCTTTCTCTTATTTTATCAATTTTTGATATATTGTCTTCAATTTGATTATATTCAGCTTCTGAGAATGCATATAGATTAAATGTGTATTTTCTGCCTGTTAGGGGTTCTCCTGTGTTTTTGTTGATGTCAAATGAAGAAGAACCTGAAACAATAATTCTTAATCCTTCAATTTCATCAATCATCAATTTTAGTTTTTGTCCAATATCTGGTATTTTTTGAGCCTCATCTATATATAAAAACTTATAAGACCCTAAAAATGATAATTATTCAACTTACCACTTTTGATTTATTGCTATTATGTTCATATTTAGTAAATTACCCACATTACATATAGCCTGTGTTAGGCACTGGCATTGTTTCATTTCCATATATTTCTCTTTCAAATTTGCTATAATATTTTTCTTTCGGTGCGTTGGCAAAAGACATACTTATTGACAAGTTTTGGCTTGTGGGGTCGGCTTTGAGCGACTTTGTCCCGAAAGTTTTCGGGATGTATGGCTTTTAGCGTGGGCTTTCATTATGGTCTTGTTATTCCGTTTATAAATGTCTCCACAAATCCTAAAATTTTATCTGTTACTCTTTCCGCTACTGTTTTTCTTTCTTTCAAACTCGGCCTTTTATTTAGCATTCCGATAATTTCATCTCGTAATGGTTTCTTTTCGGTGAACAGATAGTTTCCTATCACTTCTTGTAATTTTTCTGAATCCAGATTTTCTTCTTCGCTCAATTTTTCTAATGCCAAAAGTCTTTCTTTACTCCAATAGTTTTCAAATTCTTCCGGGATATTATCTGAATCTTCAATTACAGGTAAGTTCTCCTGGATAAACCGTTCAATCAATTCTCGTTTGCTTCGCATTCGGGCATCGCCAGCCATCAATTCAATAATTGCTTTTTTCTGCTTTTCATGTTCTTCTTCCGTTGCATCTTTTAGTTTTGCAAGTAATTTCAAGATATAAGCAACATTTATTTCATCTCTGTGAATTAACTCCAATTCAAAGTCAATATCGTTAAGAATAGATACTTTCTCTTTTTGATGTGCCGATTTTGCTTTATCGTAAAGGTCAAGATATTTGCTTTTGTAATCTTCAAAATTTTGTTCCTGCATCGACAAATCGGCAAAATCAAATTCGGTAAAAGTTGCCAATACATTTTTCAAGCGCATTAACTCTCTGAACGCTTTTATAAATTCAAGTTCCTTTTCTTCGGCTTGTAAGTCGTTTACACTGTTTACCGTTGGTGTAATTTGCAATAATGCAATAAATGCCTGATTGAATTTTGCAACATACTCTTCATAAGGTTGCATTATTATTTCATCTTTGGCATTGATGTTTGAGAAAAGCGAAATGGCTTCGTCTGTTGCTTCTTTTAAGTTTCGGAAACAAACAATATTTCCTTGTGATTTTAATTCGTTAAATATTCTGTTGGTTCTCGAATAGGCTTGAATTAAACCGTGAAATCTTAAATTCTTATCTACATATAGCGTATTCAAAGTTTTGCTGTCAAAACCTGTCAGGAACATATTTACCACCAACAATACATCAATCTGTTTATGCTTTACTCGTTTCGCAACATCGTTGTAATAATTGTAAAAACTCTGACTGTCTTTTGTTGTGTAATTTGTACTGAATTGTTTATTGTAATGTCCAATAAATTCTTCTAATTGGTCTCTTGAATGCTCACTTTCATATTTGGTTCTTGGTTCGGCAACTACGTTTAAGTCCACATCATCAAAATCTGCGGTTGTAAACCCTATGGCATCTTTGTCTGTTTCGTTGGCATTGTATGAAAAAATTGTTGCTAAACGAAGATTGTGATTGCCAGCTTCTTTTTTCTGATGAAACAGTTTGTAATATTCAATCAAGGTATCAACGCTTGAAACGGCGAATATACTTGTGAATTCCCGGCTATGCGTTTTACGATTATGATTAGCAATAATGTATTCCACAATGTTATTTAAACGCTCAGGTGCATTCATTACCTCTGCTTCGTCTATGGCTTCCACTTCAATATCCAAAATATGGTCTCTCTTTTTGAACGTACTGATGTACTCAATAGAGAATTTCAAAACATTTTCATCGCGAATGGCGTCGGTAATTACATATTTATGCAGAATTTTATCGAAAAGCATTGATGTTGTTCGCTTTCCGTATTCATTGGTTCCTGCATTCTTTTCAAATATCGGTGTTCCGGTAAAGCCAAACATCTGGCTGTTTCCAAAGAAGTTTTTAATCTCTTCGTGTGTCTTACCAAATTGCGAACGGTGGCACTCATCAAAAATAAAAACAATGCGCTTCTCTTTCTGAGTTTCCATTCTGTTTAGAAATCTTTTTTTGCTAATGGCAGAGTTCAATTTCTGAATGGTAGTAACAATTAGTTTGTTGTCGGCAACCATTTGTTTTACTAAGGTATTGGTGTTGTTGGTACCGTCAATACTACCTTTGCTAAAAGCATTAAATTCTTTGGTAGTTTGATAGTCCAGGTCTTTTCGGTCAACTACAAAAACAACTTTATCAATTTTTGGTAAGTTCGTTAAAATTTGAGCAGCTTTAAACGATGTTAAGGTTTTTCCCGAACCTGTGGTGTGCCAGATGTAACCGTTTTTGGTGCAGGTTTTTGTTCTGTCAACTATTGCTTCAACCGCATAAAATTGATAGGGACGAAGCACCATCAATATTTTATCCGATTCGTGAATTACAATGTATTTTGTAATCATTTTAGAGATATGGCAAGGCTCTAAAAACACATCGGTAAAATCGGCAAGTTGTGTAATAAGTTTGTTTTCTACATTGCTCCAATAAAAAGTTTGTTTAAACGAGCGTGCTTTAATCGGGTTGTTGGCATAATACTTTGTGTTTACACCATTGCTGATTACAAAAATCTGGATAAACTGAAAAAGTCCGTGGCCTGCCCAGTAGGAATGTCGTTCGTAACGATTGGTTTGGTTAAAGGCTTCTTTAAGTTCCAAGCCTCTGCGTTTAAGTTCTATCTGAACCAAAGGCAAACCATTTATCAAAATAGTAACATCGTAGCGGTTTTTGTATTTGCCTTCCATTGTTACCTGTTGTGTAACCTGATATTGATTTTTGCACCAGGCAATTTGGTCGATTAGTTCAACAGTTTTGTGTTCTCCTTTATCATTCGTGTAAGGTACCCGGTCTCGTAAAATTTTAGCACGTTCAAAAATATTGCCTTTGTTGATGTAGTTCAGTATCTGTTTAAAATCATTATCAGAAAGTTCGGTTTTGTTGTGAATTTCTAATTGCGATTTTAGGTTAGCCAATAAATCATTTTCATCTTTTATGACTACCTTTTTATATCCCAATTTCTGTAATTGAGCAACCAAATTATTTTCTAATATTTGTTCGGGTTGTGTTGTCATTGTCTTGAACCTTGATTAATTTGATTTTCTTGATTGCTTGATTTTGAAATCAGATTATTGTTGTGAACTCTTTTGTGTTGCAAACTTTTTGCACCAAAATTTATCAATAAACCTATTTTCAAATTATAGGCTTCTACATAATTCATCGCTTGTGCAAGGTGAACATCTTCTAAATTGATAAGGGCTTTTATTTCTACCATAATTTTATTCTCAACAAAAAAGTCCACCCTTCTTGTGCCAATATCGTAACCTTTATATTGCAGTTTCATTTCGTGTTCTCGGCTAAACTCAATACCTTGCATTTTCATTTCTATTGCCAAAG
>JALUZN010000267.1 GCA_027011835.1 Draconibacterium sp.
TAATAATATTGATAAATAATGGGGTTCAAATTTGCATATATCACTTAAATCCAACATGTTAAAGTTGTTCGCAAAGTGACTTTTAGTTATGATTTCCAAGGATAAAAACGACAATTTAGTAAAAATTTATTGTTTTATATGTGATTATTTTAACCAATCAGAAACTTGCTGATAAGCAATTTGAGAATCCTCAACAACCAAATATTTAAAATTATTTTTAGCTCCGATTTGTGAATATACAATTTTTGGATAAGTTAGGTAGCACGTTTTTTTGCTGGCAATTGTAGGTGTACCATCGCTTGCAAGCGGATTAATAATTAATGTTTTTCGTGGCGAGAGTGCTGCCAACAAATCAGCAAGATCATATTTCTCAATTGCTCCGGCTACTATTGATGGAATAAATGCCGGCGTATAATCAGGAGACAAAGCAATATCTGCAAAACTTAAAAAAGGCTTAATTAAGCAAATTTCGTCAATGGTTTCGTCGAAAGCAGCCGCGTGTAATAATTCGCTACCGGTTGCTCCAACTGCGATTGCCGAAACAGTTTCAACGTCATAAATATCGGTTTTAACAAAATGTGCTATTCTGATAATATCTTCGGCGCGCATTGCCACAATCGATTTATTTGTAATTATTCCGGCAAACCATTGGTTGAAAGAAGTATTGCCGATATACGCATCGCCTTTTAAATATCCCGGTCCCAAACTGCCAATTCCCCGAACATCGAAAATCAATACAGAATTTCCCTGTTTAAGTATCGAATGTACAAGACTATCTTTATTTGCAGCATGTTCCATTCCTTTTTCATCTAATAAAATTGTAACCTCATTATTTCTGTTTTTTGTAGGAATAAAAATGGCTGCCGGAAGCATATTATTTCCATCTCCCGGAATCAGATATTTTTCAAGCAAGTAATCTTCATTAACGTATCGTCCCGAAAAAATGGCATTTTCAAAATTTGTCGGGTATTCAAATCCCGATAATTGTTTCGCGTCTATAACGATAGTTTTGGCATGTTCCAAAAAATCATCACTCGTTCTGGAAGATTTTAATTTTGAAAGCTGATTTTTTACAATTTTACAATTTAAAGAATAGAGAGTCTCGTTTTCGAAAGAAGTAGATATTTGTCCGGTTTTGGTTGCCCATAAATCTTCCTCTTTCATTAATTCTACTCCCAAATCTTCCGAGCTTCCCGGATTGTTCAGGTATTTCTGAAAAAAAGCGTACATCGCTTCGCGGTTCTTTTTTGTTGAAGCGTGTTTATCATCATCTTCAACCATATTAATTAGCTCTTCGTTTTCCAAACCTTTATAAAACTGCTTAACCTCTGCAAAGGTTTCTCTAGCTCCCTGAATACTAAAAAAATCGCGTGTGGTGGTAATTATTAAAGCAGGTTTTGGGGCTCGTACTTCCAATAAATCTGCATGGTCAATTCCTTCGCTAATCATGTGAAATAGATTTTGTTCGGCATCTTGCGGACCGATAGATTTTAAAACATACTCCATTTTTGTAATAAAACATTCAGGTGCAGCAGCTAAAATTCTATCGTCCATTGCAGCGGTGTATGCGGTTTGCGTTCCTCCGCCCGATCTTCCTGTCATTCCAATTCTTTTGGGATCTACCTCTTTTCGTGTCAACAAATAATCGACACTTCTAATACCATCCCAAACAAAATATTTTGTGGGCGAATATCCCGAAATGTAACATTGTGCTCCGGGATAAGAGTGTTCTGTTGTGGAACCAAAACGCGATTTCCCCTCTTTCTCGTTATAATATTGTAACCGCTCGCCTTGCCCAATTGGGTCGAAAGCCAAAACAACAAAACCCTTTTTTACCAGATTAATACTCATCTGTTGATAGCCACCCCGAAAACCATTAGTAGAGTGCCCGCAGGCATAAATTACTGCTGGTGCTTTTCCCTTTATATTTTTCGGCAAATAGAGCGCGGCGGTAACATAGTATCCGGGAATCGATTCGTAAATTACCTTTTCAACGCGGTAATCATCTTTCTCAATTACTCCGGTAATTTGTGCATTTAGCGGAGTTTTTTTAGGGAAAGTTCCCATAATCCGCAATAATTTTTCCTTTACAATTTCCTGCCTCTTTAAGTAATCATCTTTCGAATTTAATTTTGCTATCGTTGCCTCTCTTTCGTTAAGTTGCTGAAACGCAATAGAACAAGAAGTTTTATAGGTAGAATTCTCCGCATCGGAATAGTATTTCCAATAATCGAACAGATTAACATCGTCTTGAGAATAGGCGGGAATTTGAAATGCGAATAATAAAATCAGGGAAAGGAATAGATAGTTTTTCATTATAATTTGTTTAATGTCTTAAAAAATA
>JALUZN010000268.1 GCA_027011835.1 Draconibacterium sp.
GATAATCATAATATTTAAAATGTTTTATGAAACGAGCATGTAATACAGTTGCGCTTGGGATGATTATTAACCCCGATGTATATAGGGAACGAGTTCCCCCGGGAAATCAGGGGTTTGCAATACTGTATTTTTTAAAGCAAATAATTTAATAGTATGAAAGTAGCTGTTTTTGGAACTTTGGTTTCAACCGACTTTATTCCTGTACTCGATGAGTTTTTCCAGTTTCTGAAAAAAAATAAAATAGAGGTTCAGCTTTTTAAACCGTTTTGCGATTTTTTGGTCGACGAGCTGAATACAACTCCGTATTATGCATCGCTGTTTAACTCGTTTGCCGATTTCGATAACGATAACAGTTTTATTTTCAGTGTGGGTGGCGATGGTACTTTCCTTCATTCGGTATTAAATATTCGTAATTTCAATATTCCTGTAATAGGTGTTAATAGTGGCCGGTTAGGTTTTTTAGCCGATATTTCGGCCGACCAAATTAACGATGCACTCACCAATATACTGAACCATAAATATACAACGGTTGAGCGTTCGCTGCTTCAGGTCGATTTTGTCGGTTGTAAGAATATGGAGTTTAACTATGCCTTAAACGAAATTACCGTTTCGAAAACCGATACTTCGTCGATGATAAATATTTCGGTTTTTGTGGGTTCCGAACTTTTAAATAATTACTGGGCCGACGGATTAATTGTTTCAACACCAACAGGCTCAACAGCATACTCGTTAAGTGTGGGCGGCCCTATTTTGACTCCCGACTCGGAGAACTTTGTAATAACACCGCTTGCACCGCACAACCTTACTGTTCGGCCAATTGTTGTTCCCGATAAATATGAAATTACATTGAAAGTTAAAGGCCGGGGAACCCACTTTTTAACATCGCTCGATTTTAGGTCGGAAGCTGTTGAGCAGGCAACAATAATTAAGGTAAAAAAGGCCGGGTTTAAACTGAAAACTTTACAACTGCCCGAACAGCCGTTTTTTAATACGCTTCGAAATAAATTAATGTGGGGAATCGATAAAAGAAACTAATATCCATAAGCCGGTAGGAACAGTCTTTTTTTTGAGCTGAAAGAGGTTCTTAATTAAACCTTAAATCTTCGGCAACCGCTATTTTTAAAGCCCCTTAACAATTTTTAATCTTCTTTTCGGTTTTATAATAGCAATCGGGTATGTTATTTTGCGAATTATATTACTTTTGTACCTCTTGAAAGCTGTATTTTCGAGATGGCAGATAGGCTAAGTTCGTTGATGTACAAAGAGTTGTGGCGTATTTCTATGAAGAAGTAAATTCTTTTAAATACGAAGAACCGGATGGAAAAAAGAGTCAATTTTTTACTCTTTTCAGGTGACAAACAATTTTTTGTTTTTTTATGCAAATTAGCACATGCCCGAAACGATTATTTGTTAAACAATTTTGAATACTAAAATGAAACAGACCGAAAGATTTTTTATTAAAAAAAGGAGATTTTTTGCGACCGTTTCAATGTGTTAGAGAAAAGATAACAATTTAAGCACATGAGAAAAGTATTATTGATGTTTGCAACCGTTTTGATAACCACTTCAGGGTTTGCTCAAAAAACAGCCGACATTGGGATTTGGGGCGGAACGTCGAATTATTTTGGTGATATGACGGATGCACCCCCATTTCAAACGTTCAATTTAAATTTTGGAGCCTATTTCAGGTATAACTTTAATGCACGGGTTGGGTTACGAACGATGGCGCTGTTTGGCAGTTTTTTGCAGGAAGGCGTTATAGAAGGAACCCCATGGAAGTTCGATAAAAGTGTTTTGGATCTTTCGATGCAGGTAGAAATAAATTATCTGAAATACATTTTGGGAGAGAAGAAAACACCGTTTTCGTCGTATGTAACTTTTGGGCTTGGAATGGAATATTTTCCATACGAAGTATTAAACTCTAGCATTGCGCAGTTTAATCCGGAACATCCGGCAGTAAAAAACGATGAAGATTTCAACGAGTCGGTAATTGCACCAACAATACCTTTTGGGCTGGGATTTAAATATAATATTGGAAGACGTTTGGGAGTTGGTATTGAATACCAGTTGCGGAAAGTATTTAGCGATAAGTTGGATGATCTTGACGATCCGTTGTCGTATTACAATCCGCAGGGAGAGTTGATTAAATATACATCGGCAATACACAACAACGATTGGGCTGGTTATTTAGGCGTTCATTTAACGTACATGATTTATATAGGCAAGAATGCATGCCCGGTTTACGATAGTAAAAAGAAATAATGGAGTCGTTCAGAAACAGAGTTGATAAAAACAATATTCCGAAACATGTTGCCATAATTATGGATGGTAACGGTCGTTGGGCAAAAAAACACGGGAAAGCCCGGGTTTACGGGCACGAGAGTGGCGTAGAGTCGGTGCGGTCGGTGGTTGAAGGTGCCGGCGAAATAGGAATAAAACACCTTACCCTGTATGCATTCTCAACCGAAAACTGGAATCGCCCCAAAAACGAAGTCGATGCGTTGATGGAACTTTTGGTACATGCCATTGAAATGGAAACGAAATCGCTGATGAAAAATAACGTGCGGTTATCGACCATCGGCAATATTGAAGCAATGCCCCCAAAAGTTAAAGAAAAACTAAACGGATGCATTGATGCCTTGAAATTAAATACCGGATTAAATTTAGTACTTGCACTTAGTTATAGCTCGAAATGGGAAATAGTTAATGCTACAAAAAATTTGGTTCGCGATGCTATAGATAAAAAAATAAAGCCAGAAAAAATAAACAACGAACTGTTTGAGAGCTACTTAAACACAGCTGGAATTCCTGACCCCGAATTGCTGATTCGCACAAGCGGAGAGTACCGGATTAGTAATTTCCTGCTTTGGCAAATAGCTTATTCCGAATTGTATTTCACCGAAAAACTTTGGCCCGATTTTCGAAAGGAAGATCTGTTTGAAGCAGTTTTCGATTTTCAAACCCGGGAACGACGATTTGGAAAAATCAGCGAACAGTTAATCAGCTAATAAATGTATGAATAGAATGCGAAAGTATATAACACTTCTATTGTTTTTAATTGTTACAATTGTGCCGGGAGCATACGCTCAGATTAGCGACAGCACCAATTTTTCAATTTATTATTCGAGCCCGCGAAGATACGAAATTGCCGATATTAAAGTGTCGGGAATTAAGTACTTAGATAAAGCGATTTTAATTCAGCTCTCGGGACTGAAAGTTGGTCAGGAGATTGATGTACCGGGTGAAGAAGTTACCATGGCAATTAAAAAGTTGTGGCATCAGGGCCTGTTCTCCGACATAAAAATTGCAGCCACTAAAGTGGTGGGCAATAAAATATGGCTCGATGTTTATTTGCAGGAACGCCCTCGTTTAGCCGATGTAAACTACCTTGGAGTGTCGAAATCGGAACGAGACGATATTACCGAAAAAGTTTTATTGCTGAAGGGAAGTCAGATTACCGACAATATGGTAAACAATGCCGAGCGGACAATCAGAGATATTTTCCTTGAGAAAGGATTTCTTAATACCGAAGTAAATATTGTTCAGCGCGACGATACCACACAAAACAACAGCCTTATTCTCGATATATATGTCGATAAAAAAGAGAAAGTTAAAGTAAACGACATCTTTATTACCGGAAACAAAGCCATTAAGCAAATTACGCTCGAGCGTGCCATGAAAAAGACAAATGCTAAAGCACTTCGTAACTTTTTCAAAACAAAGAAATTCCTTCAGGAAGAGTATAAAAAAGATAAAATAAAATTAATTGATAAATACAACGAGAAAGGTTATCGCGATGCAATTATTGCTCACGATAGTGTTTATCAGGTTCTTGTTGGAAAAAAGAAAAAACCGAAAGTTGATATTAGTATTGATATTGATGAGGGGAAAAAATATTACTTTGGAAATATTCGCTGGGTAGGAAATACAATTTACCCTTCGGAATATTTAAATGCAGCACTTGGTATTAAAAAGGGCGATGTTTTTAATCAGAAAATTTTAGACAAACGTCTTTTCGATAACGACGAGGGACTGAACAATTTGTATCTCGACAAAGGATACCTGTTTTTTAATCTCGAACCGGTTGAAGTGAATATTAATAAAGATTCGATTGATTACGAGATGCGTATTTTCGAAGGGAAACAGGCAACCATTAACGAAGTGCGAATTACAGGAAATACAAAAACCCACGAACATGTTGCACGGCGCGAGTTATATACTTATCCGGGCGATTTGTTTAGTAAAACACTTTTAATGCGGTCGTACCGGCAATTGGCGCAATTGGGGCATTTCGACCCCGAAGCAATTAACCCCGATGTACAACCAAATCCCGAAGATGGTACTGTTGATATAGAGTACCAACTTGTTGAAAAAGCAAACGATCAGATTGAATTGTCGGGAGGTTGGGGAGCCGGTATGTTTGTCGGTTCTATAGGTTTGAAATTTGCAAACTTCTCGGTTCGGAATATTTTTAATAAAGAAGCGTGGCGACCTTTACCCACAGGCGACGGACAAACTCTTAGCCTGCGCTATCAAACCAGTGGAAAGTACTATCGTACAATAAGCATGTCGTTTATTGAGCCCTGGCTTGGCGGGAAAAAGCCAAATTCATTCTCGGTTTCTCTTTCGCACTCGCGTATAAACTACAGTGCAAATAAATATTATCAATCCTATAATCCATACGGATACGGAGGTTACGGAAGTTCTCCCTACGGTTATGGTGGAGGGTCGGGGTACTACGGCAGCTCGCCCTACGGATATGGTGGTTATGGATACGATTCATACGGATATGGCGGATATCCGCAATATCAGTATAATTATCAATCGGAACATACAAACAATGCTACCGACCAAATTTGGGAAACAACAGCGTTGTCGTTAGGTTACGGGTATCGTCTTTCGTACCCCGACGATTATTTTACACTCTACCACGAACTGTCGCTAGAACATTATAACCTGAGGAACATGGGAAGTTATTTCTATTTCCTTGCCGACGAAAACGGACAGGTAAACGGAACATTTAATAACTTAAGTTTTAAAATAGTTTTAGGGCGTAGCTCGGTAGATAATCCGCTATACTCGCGGAGAGGGTCAAACATCTCTCTCTCGTTAAAACTTACTCCACCCTATTCGTGGTTTACCGATACCGATTATGGCGACCCCAATGTAACCAACGAAGAACGATACAAATGGATTGAATACCATAAATGGTTATTTAAAGGGCAACTTTTTACTCCGGTATCGAAAAGTGTTGACCATACCTTGGTACTGCGTACTGCATTCGAATTTGGCTTTTTGGGTTATTACGATGAACACCGAAAGTCGCCATTCGAAGGTTTTATTGTGGGAGGCTCGGGAATGTCGGGGTACAACATTTACGGAACCGACTATGTTGCATTGCGCGGATATAAAGATTATAGTCTGAGCCCAAATAACGGCTCGAACATCTATTCAAAATTTACAATGGAGATGCGTTACCCGATAACGTTAAAGCCAAGTGCAACCATCTACGGACTGGCTTTTCTTGAAGCAGGTAATGCCGGACTGAGCTTTCACAATTATGTGCCGTTTAAATTGCATCGCTCGGCAGGAGTTGGTGTTCGTATCTTCTTGCCAATGTTTGGATTAATGGGGATTGACTGGGGATATGGATTCGATGAGGTTCCCGGAAATCCGGGTGCAAACGGCAGCCAGTTTCATTTTGTTATTGGCCAGCAATTTTAAAAAACGGAATTTTGGCACAGATTATGGTAAATTTAGTTTCAGTTAATAGAAATATATTAGTTACGAAACAGACAGAAATTTATTTTCGAATATGAAAACTAAACAATGTAAATTCGGGCTATTCACCTTTAAAATTAAATTGAGATGAAAAAAATAATTTTTACACTTGTTGCTGCTTTTACTCTTGTTGCAGCTGTTAACGCACAAAAATATGCGTTTATCGATTCAGAATATATTATGGAAAACATACCTGCTTTTACTGCAGCTCAACAGCAACTTAATCAGTTGTCGTCGCAGTATCAAAAAGAGCTCGAATCGATGCATGCCGAGATAGAACAAATGTATAAAGATTTTCAGGCAGAAAGTGTTTTGCTTTCCGACGATATGAAACGTAAACGCGAGGATGTAATAATTACAAAAGAGAAAGCGTACAAAAAACTTCAACGCAAATATTTTGGACCCAAAGGCGACCTGTTTACAAAACGACAGGGGCTGGTAAAACCTATTCAAGACGATATTTTTAATGCCGTTCAGGAAATTGCAAACGATGGTAGTTATGCCGTAATTTTCGATAAGGCCGGAAGTACTACTTTGTTCTTTACTAACCCACGGTACGATTTGAGTGATGAGGTTCTTAAAAAACTCGGATATAAATAATTTAATACTATATTTGACAAAATTTTTTTAAAAAAACAATTATGAAAAGATCAATGAAATTAGTTGCTGTTCTACTATTTGTTGTTGTAACTGCAACTGTGAGTGCTCAAACGCCAAAATTTGGCCATATCGATTTACAGGCTCTTATTCAGATTATGCCCGAAAGAGCAACTGCTGAGGCAGAATTTAATAAATTCACTAACGAGTTGCAGGATGTAATTACCGGAATGCAAGACGAATTGCAAAAGAAATATGCCGAATTTGAGGCACTGGGATCCGATGCATCAGACATCAAGAAAAAAGCAAAAGGTCAGGAGATTCAAGATGTTCAACAACGAATTCAAACCTACCAGCAAACTGCTCAACAACAACTTCAACAAAAACAATCGGAATTGTTACAGCCTGTTTTTAATAAGGCTGAGAAAGCAATTGCCGAAGTTGCAAAAGAGAAAGGTTTAATCTATGTTTTCGATACGGGGTCAAAAGTTGTACTGTATAAATCGAACGAAAGTTTAGATATTTTCCCACTTGCTAAAGCAAAACTTGGAATTCAATAAGAGATAAGATATTTATTTAAAAAGGCCATCTGTAAAAACAGGTGGCCTTTTTTATGCGAATTAGTTTTCTGCAAAAGTTGGAAGGGGAGCTATTATCTCTTATATTTAGGGTCTGCTGAAAAGCTTAGATGTGCGTTAGATTTTGTCTTTGTGAAGTGCAGGTGTATATAAATACTTCAAACTGAACAATGTGCAAATATGGCGTGCACCCAGGCTGGTTTAAGGCAAATAGTAACGATAAAAAGTAAATAGATGGCTACCTCGAAAAAACAAAAAAACAAAACGGAGGCAATTGTTCCTCAAAATACATTTTTATTCGAAACCGCTTGGGAAGTTTGTAATCAGGTGGGGGGAATTTATACGGTTATTCGTTCAAAAATACCTTCGGTAATTGAAAAGTGGGGGAAAGAAAACTACTGCTTAATTGGCCCATATTTCGAAGATCAGGCAGCAGCACATTTCGACCCGGCAACCGATTTTTCTTCACCTATCGGGCAGGCAGTTCTTACTTTGCAGGAGCGCGGGTTCGATGTACATTACGGAAACTGGATTGTGTCGGGACGACCTAATGTTGTGCTTTTTAACCCTTATTCTGTTTTCGATAAGTTGGGCGAGATTCGCCATAATTTGTGGGAAAACTACAATATTTCGGTTCCCGAGCACGATGAGTTACTCGATAAAGTTGCCGCTTTCGGTTATCAGGTTTTAGAGTTTTTCCACTATTTATGCTACATAGGATTTTGCAATACAAACACAATTGCACATTTTCATGAATGGATGGCCGGACTGCCAATTCCGGGAATAAGAAAAAATAACCTTGCAATAAAAACGGTATTTACTACTCATGCAACATTATTGGGGCGGTACCTTGCAATGAACGACCCCCAGTTTTACGACCATTTGCCATTTTACAACTGGGAGGCCGAAGCTGTAAGATTTAATGTGAAGCCCATTGCTGAAATAGAACGGGCATCGGCACACGGAGCACATGTTTTTACCACAGTAAGTAAAATTACTGCCGAGGAGTGCACGCATTTGTTGGGCCGTACTCCCGATTTGTTGCTCCCAAACGGATTGAATATTGAACGTTACGAAGCACTGCATGAGATACAAAACCAACATGTAAAAGTAAAAGAGCAAATTCACGATTTTGTGCGTGGCCATTTTTTCCAAAGTTATTCGTTCGATCTCGATAAAACACTCTACTTTTTTACGTCGGGCAGGTACGAGTATCGAAATAAAGGATACGATTTAACGCTTGAAGCACTGGCACGGCTCAACTATAAAATGGAACAGGCCAATATAGATATGACCATTGTTACTTTCTTTATTACGCGACAAC
>JALUZN010000269.1 GCA_027011835.1 Draconibacterium sp.
GTGAAGCATTCGAAGAGATTGGATTGAAAGATTTTTCGGCAAAATTGCAAAAAACATACATTTGGGAGTCGGAAGTTGAAAAAGAGCTGATTTATCTTTTTACTACACACGACTATAAAAACTACAACGTTCATTCCGACGAAGTTGATGAAGCCCGTTTTTGGACAAAGAAACAGATTGAAAAGAGTATTGGCAAAGGAACGTTTACTCCAAATTTCGAAATGGAATTTAAGATTTTAAAAGAGTTGAATTTGATTTAACATTTTCCGGTTTTGCTAATTTCAATCTGAAATTTAGAAGATATAAAATAGAGCAAATCCATTTCCTTAAATTCGAATCATTATCCAATTAAAAAAATAACCGGTTGTTTATGTAAATCGGGTACGTTTCCTTTCCATTGAGCTATGGTTTTTGTGGCAATAAATTCGTTTTTGCCGGTAATGTTTGCTGCAATACAAAGAAGGGTAGAGGGCGAGCAGGTTTTTGTTAAGTCGTTAACTAAGTGGTTGTTACGGTAGGGAGTTTCAATAAAAATCTGTGTTTGTCGTTCACTTTTTACTCTCCTTTCCAGTACCGAAATTTGTTTTACCCGCTCGTTTGGTTTTACCGGTAAATAGCCTGTAAAAGCAAAGTTCTGTCCGTTTAATCCCGAGGCCATCAATGCCAGTAAAATCGATGACGGCCCAACAATTGGTACCACCTGAAATCCTTTTTGGTGAGCCAGTTTTACCACGTCGGCACCGGGGTCGGCAACACCTGGACAACCGGCTTCGGAAATTACACCCACATTGAAACCCTGATTGAGCGGCTTTAAAAACTGAGGCAACTCCGAACTGCGGGTACGTTTGTTCAGCTCGAAGAAAGTACACGAATCGATATCGATTTCGCGATTTACCTGTTTCATAAACCGGCGGGCAGTTCTTATATTTTCAACAATAAAATGTTTTGTATGAGTAAGAATTGGATGTATTTGTGCCGGCAATACATTTTGCCAGTCACCGTCGCTTAAAACTGTTGGAATTAAATATAGTTTTGCCATTAATGTAAAAGTTTGTTTTTACTTCAACCTTTGCGATTGAGTTTATTACGAATGTAATGGAAAAATTTTATCTGTCGGGTTTTTATATCGTAAATTAACGTAAATAATTAAATTTGTTGAATGAGTAAATTGCACATAGAAGCTACATTTCTGGGTACAGGCACATCGCAGGGAGTTCCTGTTATTGCCTGCAATTGCGAGGTTTGTAACTCTTCGTCAACAAAAGACAAAAGGCTCCGGTCGTCGCTTTTAATAAAAATAAACGCTCTGAATTTTGTAATTGATGCCGGTCCCGATTTTCGCCAGCAGATGTTGCGCGAAAAGGTAAAGTCGTTATCAGCCATTTTACTGACACACGAGCATGTCGACCATATTTTTGGTCTCGACGATATTCGTTCGTTTAACTGGATACAAAAACACCCCACCGATATTTATGCCGAGAGCCGTGTGCAGGAAGCAATAAAACGTACTTTTAGCTATGTTTTTGCCAAATCGAAATATCCGGGAATTCCTAAAATGAATCTCCATTTAATTGAGAATCATCCATTTGTTGTTCACAATGTCGAGTTTACTCCCATTCGGTGCTACCATCATAAATTGCCTGTTTACGGTTTCCGGGTGGGCGGGTTAACTTACATCACCGACACCAATTCTATTGAACCCCGTGAACTGGAAAAAATAAAAGGTTCGCGTATTCTCATTATAAATGCCCTGCGAAAAGAGAAACATATTTCGCATTTTAATCTCGAAGAAGCGTTGGAAGTAATTCGGGAAGTGAAGCCCGAAAAAGCCTTTTTAACTCATCTTAGTCATAGTTTTGGCAAACACCATGAAATTGAAAAGGAGTTACCCGAGAATGTATTTGTTGCATACGACGGGCTAAAGATTTTAGTTGACTGACAAATTACTGGTACAAGTTTATCTTTTTTTCAACCACGGAAAAACAATAATTAAAGCTGCAAAGAGATAGATTACACCCGCAAGTAAAAAGGCAGAATTTAAACTTATTGTATCGGTCATCCAACCGAGCAATGGCCCAATTCCGGCAAATGCAATCCGGATTATAAAATTTCGAACCGATAACATGGTTGCGCGAACTTCGCTGTCGGTGTATTGATTAATGAGATTTTTAAGTACAGGCGTTGCAATTCCCCGCACCAAATAAAAAAGAAACAAAAATGCAATTCCCCAAAAACTGATTGCAATTCCGGAGAGAAAATAGCCGGCAGAGAGCATAAGAATAATAAGCAGCAGAGTCGATTGTTTTCCGAAAAAGCGTTCAATGCGGTGTGCAAAAATCGACGAAACACCAACCGTAAGATTCAGAGCCGTCCAAAAAATACCGAACATCTCAACCGGCAGCCCAACCGCCTTAAAAAACGGTTGAACAAGCCATGCAAATGTTAACGTTGCTGTTCCGGTAACTGACGACAATAAAATTGCAATGCGCAAATTTGCATTCAAGGCGAAAGTTTTTCGAATATTCAAAAAGAGAGTTTTTATAGAGCGTGCATGTTTGGCAACTATTAATTTAGGTTCGGTTAATGTTAGTGCTGCCGGAATTGCAATTGCAGCTACAGCAAACTGAAAATAGAAGGGCGTGCGCAAACTAATTGCTGCCAGAAATCCACCCAGAATACCGGCAATTGCCTCTGCAAAATTACCAACCGACGCCATTCGTCCTTCAAGTTTTGTGTACTCTTTGGTGTTGCTGTCGGCTTTTAAACTATCGAAAAGCATGGCGGAATCGGCTCCGGAAACAAACGAGTGGCCAAATCCAAGAATAATCTCGGCAACTGCAAAAGCCCAGAAACCATACGAAAAACTGTACATTAAAAATCCGGCACTTCCCAGAATACTTCCCAGAATTAACGTTTTTTTACGGCCCCAAATATCTGCCATCCACCCCGACGGTATTTCCATTGAAACGATAGCCACCGAATAGATGGCTTTCAAAATAAAAATATCCTGCATTCTCATTCCATTGTTTTGATAGAACAGAACAACCACAGGCATAACCATATTAAACCATTTCGAGATTTTTATAAGATAGAGCCGCGAGATATTTTTTCTGAAATTCCCCATAAAATGAATTGCAAAAATAACATTCATTTTTACAAGGGTGTTGCTTAGCGTAAAAAGCTTTTTACGTAATTGCCAGACTTTATTTTAAACTTTTTTAAAATAGAGTTGTCTTAAAAGGATATTATAAAACAAAAATCTATTTTATGAAGTTTTGCAACTTATTTTCTCTTTTGTTTGTCGTATTTTTTACTGTGAACTGCACTAAAACAACAGAGCCAATAGATAATCTTTTAATCAAAAAACATATTAAAGGTTTAGTAACGATGGGAAGTACTCAAGATTTGCGAAATGGGAATTATAATGTTTTGAAAGAGGCAAATGTGCATCAAGATATATATTCAGGTGTAGTCATTAAAGCAACTTGGGGAGCATTGGAACCGCAAAGAGGTGTTTTTGACTTCTCTGCCATTGAAGAAGAGCTCAACGATATTATGGATTATAATACCTCACATCCTGACCATCCCCTCAAAGCAAAATTAAGAGTTTCAGCTACTATAAATACGCCTAACTGGGTGCTAAATCTGGCAAATGGTCCGGTAATCGTAGAAATAAATTCGTCGATTTCATATCCTATCGGCCTATTCTGGACGGAGGAATACCGTTTGGCATGGAAAGAACTTCAAGTGGCTTTATCCAAAACTTATGATACGAACGATCTTATACAGGAGGTTTGTATAACTTCTCCGGCGATGGCAACGGATGAACCTTTTGTAACTATTTTCAATGCAGCAACAATTAAAAACTTACAACAAAAGGGTTTTACAGACAGTGCTTTTAAACAAGCTTTGGAAGGAGTGCTGGATGATTATTCTTGTTGGCAGCACACACTTTTGGATTATAGTTTTAATATGTATAGGAAGATTGACTCGGGCGTTCCCGTTAATGATATCAATTTCACAATTAACGTTATGAAAATGTTTAAATCACGATATGAAGAGAGAGCTGTTCTCTCAAATCATGGTTTACAAGAAAATTTAACCAGCGGTGCTATCCCAATCTATCAGACATTCCTGGAATTAGGCGGTGCTGTAGCAGTTCAAACAAAAGGGCCTGACGATTTAACTGATGAAAGTTTTATCACAGGTTTAAATTATAATATTTCGGAATTTGAAATTTGGGACAGTGTTGAGGCAGGTGGCTATGCAGATTTTAGCAGCAAAGATCTAAATCGTTGGAAAAATATGATTAATAATCATTAGCTGGTAAAACTGCTAATAAGCTCCTAAAGCATACTTTATAATTCATAAGTTGTTTATCTACATAATATCTTTATTATATTTTACCACCCAAGTTTTTTATAAACTTGAAAACAAGCTGCAATGCTGGTGGTTATGTTTCGAAGCTTTGCATACTTGTTCTAAAACGAAACACAATTTTTTATGTAGATTTGAATTGCTTTTTTATTAAAGTTAGTTTATGTACGAAATAGAGAGAAAATTTTTAGTAAATAGAGAAAAATGGAATCCGGCAGGGGCGGGCACAACTATAATTCAGGGGTATTTATCGACTGATGTTGAGCGGACAATAAGGATTCGGGTTGCCGGCGAAAATGCATTTCTTACCATTAAAGGAAAGCCGGTTGGAATTAAACGTATTGAAATGGAGTACGAAATTCCTGTAACCGATGCTGTTGTTCTACTAAAACTTTGTGAAAATACACCGGTTAAGAAAACAAGATATTTGGAAGAGAGGGGAGAAGTGGTATGGGAAATAGATGTGTTTGAAGCGGAAAACAGTGGATTGCTTCTTGCCGAAGTGGAGTTAAAAAGTGAAGACCAAAAAGTTGAGTTACCCGGCTGGATTGATAAGGAGGTATCCAACGATCCGCGCTATTTTAACTCTTATTTAGCGCAATTCCCGTTTAAAACGTGGTAGGTGCTGTCGCTAAAATTTGTTTTACAGCATCGAGTGCCTGTTGGGTTTGCGAATACTGAAGTTTATAAAAAGGTGTTTTTTCGATCCAATTAAAAAAACGGGTTACAATTTCCGGCTCAGGATTTACCCAAGTCTCTTTTAGTAGCAGTTGTAGCGCGTCTGTTTTTTTTACGTTCTCGAAAATAAACTCACCGCTTTTACTAAATTGAACAAAAACAAAAGCGGTTACAGGCGTTCCTTTTTTCCACTCGTTAATGAGATTGAATACAGGGATGTATTTAACCGATTTGCCAATAAATGTTTGAACGGTTTGTACATTTGTCAACTCAGGATAAAACTCCGATAGTGTTTTTACCGACCCCTCTTTAATTGATATGGCTGCCGGAAAAGCAAAAGCATTTCCGTTTTTGCCGGTGGCAATAAAATCGTCGCCAAGAAAGCCATACCCGTGTGCTTTTAAAATTGCCGAAATTGTGCTTTTGCCACTACCTGCTGCTGCCGAAAAGAGGATTGCTCTGTTGCCGGCAGTTATTCCCGAGGCGTGCAGCATACTCATCCAGTTGTTATAACCGGTATTGTATAAAATGCTATACATTAACTGACGTACTCCTCCGGTAAAATATTCTACATCGCTTGTTCGAAAGGCTTCTACTATTTTTCCATTGTATTTCGAAATTAATAAACCGTTGTTTTCAAAACATTCTATTGTGTGTTGTAAATCCTTGTTCTCGTCTGTTTCGAGATGGGCAATTAACGGGTGAATAGCAAATTTAATACGCTCGCTGCCATAATAAACCGATACTATTTTATTTCCCGTTTTATAGTTTACTGGCGATAATAAAGATTTCGGACTGACAGAAGCCGGTACAACTGCTTTCTGCGAGAGATTGTCGTTGTTGGCAGGGTTGAGGTAATATTGAATGTGTTGAATGATTTCGTTTACAAACTGAGGAATATTACTTTCTAAATGACCATATTTCTTCTTACATATTTTTGTAATCTTCTCCACCGGCACACCTTCAACATAATTTTGAAAAACATCGAAGGCCGGTTCTTTTAGAAGCAAAAACGATTTTGAGTTTTGAAACCAAAGTGCAAATGTGTTTTCAAACCTCTTTATAATGACTTTCTCGTTTATTTTGCAATTGTTCATAATGTGAAGAGATGAACTCAAACTGTATAAAATTAAGTTATTTAGGCAGAATTAACGGGCAAAAGGTAAATAATTATCCTTTTTCGATTTCTGCTTTTTTCTTCCCTTTTTACTTCGACTGTTTTTTTTGTCGCTACTTCTCTTTTTTGAAACTTTAAGCGGAGTTAAACTGTAAAAAATACCCACTTTAAAGTCAGAGTACATTCCAACAATATCCATCTTGTTTCCTTTGTCATCGTAATTGTGCATTACATCGAGAAAGCCGTAGTTGACAAAATTGTAGTTGATTGATGTGAGGATAAACAGTTTCGACGACCACGAAATTTTTAATCCTCCACCCAGTGAATAAACGGCTGTTGATAATTTAGTAAAACCTTCGTATCCTTTTCCAAAAATAATATCGTTGGGTGCTGCATCGATGTATTTGAATTTCGATTTATAATTTAAAATCCCCACACCGGCACTAAAGAATGGGTAGCCGTTTACTTTTTTATAAATTGTATTTAAAGGAATAACATAGAAGCGGGAAAACACTTTCTGTCCCACTAAACGATTGTTGTATTCAACCGGCATATTTTCCAGATCTTTTAATGCATGGTGGTGCCCAATAGCCGAAAACGATGTGTTTTGCGATTCGCCGTTTAACGTTGCATAATTAATTTCTATTCCAATTTCCCAGTGCTCAGAAAAATATTTTGATATTTCGGCATCGGTTGTAAAACCAAATTTATTATCGAATTCAATTATTTTTTTTGAAAAATCGGAGGGGGCTTCAAATATAAACCGCGAAGCTCCGAATTCAACTCCAATATTCAGCCCGCTAATATTTTGCGAACGAGTTGTTACTCCCATGAAAATAAAGAGGAATAACAGAATTGAATATTTAACTTTTGAAATAAGCAATTATTAAAATGATTTAATGTTTCGCAAAAGAACTGCTTTTTACCTATTTTATTAACAACATTTCTAAAAAAATATTGCAATGTTTAAACAAATTAATGTGAACAAAAAAAGAACCGTCCTCTAAAAGAGCGGTTCTTTCTTTCAATAAATATTTATCCTGCATTTTTGCAGAATAAAATAAAAGTAATCTAATTTTTAGCAATATAATTGGCAATCCAGTCGCCAACTTCCGAAGTTTTGTAAGCTTGTCCTTCGGCAATATCTTCGGTAACAAATTTTTCTGTTAGCGAAGCGTTAACTGCATCACGAATTATCTTTCCCTCCTCTTTTAAATCGAATGCATATTCGAATAACATTGCAGCCGATAGAATGGTAGCAATGGGGTTGGCAATATCTTTGCCGGCAGCCTGTGGATACGAACCGTGAATGGGTTCGAAAACCGACGTGTGAATTCCCATCGAAGCCGACGGAAGTAGTCCTAACGAGCCGGTAATAACACTGGCTTCGTCGGTAAGAATGTCGCCAAACATATTTTCGGTAACCATTACATCGAAGTTTTTAGGCCACTGAATAATTTGCATTGCCGCATTATCTACAAACATATATTCTGTTTTAATTTCAGGATAATCGGGTTCCATCTCTTGTGCCACTTCGCGCCATAAACGCGAGCTTTCCAATACATTGGCTTTATCGACAACGGTTAATTTTTTTCCTCGTTTTGTAGCAAATTCGTAACCCAGTTTTAATATGCGTTCAATCTCCTCGCGGGTGTATGTGTTCGTGTCGTAGGCTGTGTTGCCGTTGTCTTTTCTTCCCTTTTCGCCGAAATAAATTCCTCCGGTTAATTCGCGAATACAAACAAAATCGGCGCCTTCAACCAAATCTCTTCTAAGCGGCGATTTGTGCAATAACGACTCGAATGTTTCTACCGGACGAATATTTGCATAAAGACCGAGCTGTTTCCGCATAGCAAGTAATCCCTGCTCGGGGCGAACTTTGGCTTTTGGGTTGTTGTCGAATTTCGGGTCGCCAATAGCACCAAATAGAACAGCGTCCGATTTCATACAGAGTTCGTGCGTTTCGGGTGGGTACGGATCGCCCACTTTGTCAATTGCCGAGGCACCTGTTATTCCGTATTCATAAGTTAATTCGTGATTGAATTTGTTGGCAACAGCTTTAACAGCTTTCATTGCCTGCTCAACGATTTCCGGTCCTATTCCG
>JALUZN010000270.1 GCA_027011835.1 Draconibacterium sp.
GCCAAAGAGAATTATACATCAATTGATATTATTACAAAAGAGAACTTAAATTATTATAAAGAATTCAAATAAATTAAATAAAAGATTATGCAACCAACATCATTTAACGACCTAAAAGGGAAAGTTTGTGTTATTACCGGAGGTGCCGGAGTTCTTGGAAGTGCCATGGTTAAAGCCATCGCATCAGTTGGAACAAAAATAGCCATTGCGGATATTAATAAAGAAGTGGCAGAAAAAGTAGCAGCCGAAATTGCCGCTGAATCGGGCTCGCAGGTAATTGGCGTAGAAGCCAATGTCCTCGACAAAGAATCGCTTGAAGCTGCAAAGGCAGAGATTAATGAAAAATTGGGCGACATCGACGTTTTAATTAATGGTGCCGGTGGAAACAGTCCGAAAGCAACCACAAGTGTGGAGCAAATACTCGAAGAGAATCTGGATAACCTCGACGATACTTTTTATGGTTTAGAGATGGAAGGTTTCGATATGGTATTTGCACTAAATTTTAAAGGCACACTTTTACCAACAATGGTTTTCACCAAAGATATGCTCAAGAATAAAAAAGGAGTGGTTTTGAACATTTCATCAATGAATTCATACAAACCACTGACTAAAATTCCGGCATACTCAGCAGCAAAAGCATCAGTAAATAATTTTACTGAATGGCTCGCAGTACACCTTGCAAAAGTTGGAATTCGTGTAAACGCAATTGCTCCAGGCTTTTTTATCACCAATCAAAATCGCTTTTTAGTGATGGATGAGAAAACTGGAAACTTCTCACCCCGCGGACAGAAAATTGTTGATAACACACCAATGGGGAAATTTGGAGAGCCGGAAGATTTACAGGGCACTACCCTTTTCTTAATTTCCGATATTTCGAGTTTTATTACCGGAATTGTAGTTCCGGTTGACGGTGGATACAGTGCATTTGGCGGAGTTTAATTTTTCTAATGAATAAATAAAAATTGAGAAATGAGTATAGAGTTAAAAAAAGAGTGTAAATATTCGATGCTGGTTCCAACAAGTATGGGAATCAGAATTACACCAGATAACGGACAGCCGGTACATGCAAGCGATAAATTTACCATGTACGCAACCAGTGCCGAAACAAACGTGGCAAGTATTCCTTCATACCTCGGATTACCAACAAAGGTATTAACAGCATTTGTAAAAGGAAGTCCGATTGCGCAATTCATAAAAAGCAATCTGAAAGCACGTCACATGGATTATGAAGGCCCCGAAATGGAGCAGGAAAATCCGTGGGGATACCGTCATCAGATTAATATTGCCGACAGCGGTTACGGTTCGCGCGGACCACGAGTTTTTAACGACAGAGCAGGCGAAGTAGGACGCTCGTTAAATGCAAATGATTTCGATTTGGAACGGATTTTTGGTGAAGAGGGAGTTCAAATTGTTCATCTTTCAGGATTAATTGCTGCGCTATCGCCCGAAACAACTCAATTTTGCCTCGCCGTTGCAAGAGCTGCAAAAAAACACGGCACACGCATTTCTTTCGACCTTAATCACCGGGCATCGTTCTGGAAAGGCCGCGAAGAGCAACTGCGGAAAGATTTTACCGAAATAGCATCGGTTTCCGATATACTAATTGGGAACGAAGAGGACTTTCAACTCTGTTTCGGAATTGAAGGTCCCGAAGCTGGTGGCGAAGGACTAAAAGCGAAAATAGAAGGATTCAAAGGATTAATAATGCGTGTAAAAGATACCTTCCCGAATGCATCGGTATTTGCCACTACATTGCGCGAAGTAATAAGTGTAAACGAACATTTGTGGGGAGCAATTATGCTTGAAGGAGAAAACTGGCACGTTGTTGAACCTCGCACAATTCGTGTACTCGACCGTATTGGTGGTGGCGATGGTTTTGTGGGTGGAATGTTATACGGAATATTAAAAGAGTGGGAACCCGAAAAATGGCCACAGTTTGGCTGGGCAACAGGTGCCATGGCAACCACTTTTTTAACCGACTATGCACAACCTGCCGACGAAGAGCAGGTTTGGAGCATTTGGGGTGGTAACGCCAGAGTAAAAAGATAAGCTCTTAATATAATCTTTCGCATAGTGACTATTTTGAGCAAAAATCCCCGGCAATTTTGCCGGGGATACTTTTAAAAAAACAAAACAGATAAAATGATTTACTACGAAAACGGCTCTGCAAATACTTCGCTTTCGGCAGAAGACCTGAAAAAAGGAATTTTTGAAGCGCTAAAAAAAATAGGGAACAAACAGAAAGTACTTGCCATTCCTCCCGATTATACACGATTACCTTCGCGTGCAGGAGAATTAACAGAGTTTACGTGGGAGTATTTCGGCGATAAACTTACCGATATTTTACCTGCGCTGGGCACACACACACCCATGACCGACGACCAAATCAGTCATATGTTTGGCAAAACACCGCGTAATTTATTCCGCGACCACGACTGGCGTAACGACGTAATTACATTGGGAACCGTTCCTGCCGAATTTGTAAAAGAAGTTTCTGAAGGAGCGGTTGAATACACCTGGCCGGCACAGGTAAATAAACTTTTAGTTGAAGGTAATTTCGACCTTATTTTATCAATCGGACAAGTTGTGCCACACGAAGTTGTGGGGATGGCAAACTACAACAAAAATGTTTTTGTGGGCACCGGTGGAGCCGAAGGAATTAATAAAAGTCACTTTATCGGCGCAGCTTACGGAATGGAGAAAATGATGGGACATGCCGATACTCCCGTTCGTAAAATTTTCAACTATGCTTCCGAAAATTTCTCGAATCACCTGCCAATTGTTTATGTACAAACTGTTGTTGGGCTAAATAAACAAGGCGAGCTTCAAACTTACGGACTGTTTATTGGCGACGATTATTCTGTTTTCGATAAAGCAGCAAAACTGTCGTTGCAGGTTAATTTCGAGATGCTCGACAAGCCAATTAAAAAAGCTGTAGTGTGGCTCGACCCAACCGAGTTTAAAAGTACATGGCTTGGAAATAAAAGTGTATATCGAACTCGTATGGCACTTGCCGACGATGGCGAGCTAATTGTTTTAGCTCCTGCTTTAAAAGAGTTTGGCGAGGATAAAGAGATTGATAAACTAATAAGAAAATACGGCTATTTCGGAACGCCACACACATTGAAACTTGTTGAAGAGAACGAAGATTTAAGAAATAATCTCAGCGCTGCCGCTCACCTGATTCATGGCTCGTCCGAAGGCCGTTTCAGTATTACTTATTGTCCGGGTAAAGGAAGCGAGAACCTCACCCAAAAAGAGATTGAAAGCGTTGGTTTTAACTATGCCGATTTCGATGAAATAACAGCGAAATACAATCCCGAAACATTAAAAGAGGGTGAAAATATTATGCCCGACGGCGAAGAGATTTTTTACATATCGAATCCGGCACTCGGATTATGGGCTTTTAAAGACAGATTTAATTACTAATGTAGATTATGTAACTAATGTGCTTCAAATAATTTTCGAATGATAAAGTGGGGAATAATAGGAGTTGGCAATGTTACTGAAGTAAAAAGCGGGCCTGCTTTTTACAAAGTTGAAGGTTCGGAACTCGTTGCCGTAATGCGACGGAATGCCGAAAAAGCAGCCGATTACGCCAAACGCCACAATGTAGCCAAATGGTTTTCCGATGCGTCGGAATTAATTAACTCTGCCGAAGTAGATGCCGTTTACATTGCCACCCCACCCGACTCGCACGCCCGTTATGCAATTGAAGCGATGCGCGCCGGCAAGCCCGTTTATGTTGAAAAACCGATGGCACGTAGTTTTGCCGAATGCCGGGAGATGCTAAAAGTATCGGAAGAGACCGGAATGCCAATTTGGGTTGCCTACTATCGGCGTACTTTACCGGTATTTCTGAAAGCAAAAGAGCTGATTGAAAACGACACAATTGGCAAACCACTGATGGTAAATATTAAATTGTATAAACAAGCCGAAGAGCGAAACCAAACCATTGAGGAGATGCACTGGCACGTCTTTCCTGAGATTTCAGGAGCAGGGCACTTTTTCGATTTGGCGTCTCATCAGTTCGATTATCTCGATTTTATTTTGGGCGAAGTGACCGAAGTAAAAGGGAATGCTAAAAATCTTGCAGGTTTATATCCGGCCGAAGATACGGTTTCAGGAACATGGACTCATAAATCGGGAGTGATTGGTACAGGCAGTTGGTGTTTTGTAGTTGATAAAAACTCGGAAGAAGATGAAATTGAAATTATTGGCGAGAATGGAAAAATTTCACTTCCCTGTTTTTCGCCACCGGGAATTTTAAAATTAGAAACTTCGGATAGAATAAAAAATATGACATTTAAAAATCCTGAACATGTTTCACAAAATCTCGTTCAACAAGTTGTAAATGAAATTAGTGGAAATGGGAAATGTGTGAGCACTGGAATTTCAGCAGCACGTACAAGCTGGGTGTTGGATGAAATGGTTAGGGGGTATTATCAAGAAAGGTGATTGATGGTGATTGATGGTGACTGATAGTGATTGATGGTGATTGATGGTGATTGATGGTGATTTATAGAATAACAACAAATAACTATAAATCTCCATAAATCTCTACAAATCTCTTCAAATAACGAAATGCAAACATTTTTAAACCATAAATAAATTATTGTGAAACTTGAAGATTTGGTAATTTATAAAATTGCAATGGAAATTGGAGATGAAATTTGGTTCTCTGTTACTGAATGGGAGAATTTGGCGAAGTATTCTATTGGAACACAAATTATAAGAAGAGCTGATTCAATAGCTGCAAATATCTCCGAAGGATTTGGAAGATATCATTACAAAGACCGTAAGAATTTTATGTTTTACTCTCGGGGTTCATTATTTGAAACAAAAACGTGGTTAACAAAAGCAAAAAACAGACATATTATTACAGAAGATTTTTTTGAGAATCTTATTCAGAAACTTGACTCACTGGGAGTAAAATTAAATAATTACATTTCAACGTTAAAAGAAAAGTAAGGGAATGAAAATTGATGGTGATTGGTAGTGATTGATGGTGATGGATGGAGATGGATGGTGATTGATGGTGATTGATGGTGATTAGTTGCAATACAACAAATATCAATAAATCTCAACAAATCTCTATAAATCTCAACAAATCTCAACAAACAACAAAAAAAATGAAAATAATTATCGACAATAAAATACCGTACATAAAAGGAGCACTGGAACCTTTTGCCGAAGTAGTTTACCTTCCCGGAAACGAAACCACTGCCGAGGCAGTAAAAGATGCCGAGGCATTAATTACCCGTACCCGTACAAAATGCAACAAAGAAATTCTTGAAGGTTCGTCGGTTAAATTTATTGCCACAGCAACCATCGGATTCGACCACATTGACACCGAGTATTGTAAAAAAGCAGGAATTGAATGGACAAACGCCCCCGGTTGTAACGCCGAAAGTGTAAACCAGTACATCGCCTCGGCACTGCTTGCGTGGGCTATGAAATTCAGAGTCGACTTAAAAGAGAAAACTATTGGAATTGTTGGCGTGGGCAATGTTGGTTCGCGGGTAGCCAAAACCTGCAAGATTCTTGGAATGAGGGTTTTACTAAACGACCCGCCTCGCGAACGGAAAGAAGGTTCTGAGAAGTTCGTTTCGTTAGAAACAATTCAGAAAGAGGCCGATATTATTACCTTTCATGTTCCGCTGAATTTGAAAGGAGAAGATGCAACGTACCATTTGGTGAACGACAATTTTATTAAGGAATTAAACAAAAAACCACTTTTAATAAACTCGTGCCGGGGTGAAGTTTTCGATACAGAAACGGTAAAAAATGCAGTTGACAACAAAACAGTTTCGGGACTGATTATCGACTGTTGGGAAAATGAACCAAAAATAGATTTGGAGCTTCTCAGTAAAGTTGAATTCGGTACTCCGCACATTGCAGGTTATTCGAAAGACGGAAAAGCAAACGGAACTAAAATGAGTGTTCAGGCTGTAAGCCGCTTTTTTAATTTAGGAATTAACGATTGGCAACCCAACGAGATTGAACTGCCCGAGAATACGATAATTGAAATAGATGGTAAACAACGACGCGAATATTCAATTCTGGCCGAAGCCATTTTATCGACTTATGATATTGATGACGACTTCGAAAAGTTAAGAAAATCTCACGAGTTGTTTGAAAAACTTAGAGGCGATTATCCGGTTCGAAGAGAATTTGATACTTTTACAATTAAAGCGAAAAATATTAGTAGTGAAGTTTTATTGAAATTAGAAGCACTTGGATTTACTATTTTAATGTAGCTGTCATTCCCGCATAAGCGGGAATCTCCTAAATATTTGCACTATGAGGAATTTTGATTTCTACGTTTACATACTGACAAACAAATGGAATAAAGTTCTCTACATTGGAGTAACCAATAATTTAAAAAGAAGAATAGAAGAACATAAGAACAAATTTAAGAAAGGTTTTACATCGAAATATAATATCAATAAACTTGTTTACTTTGAACATTATAGTTATATCAACGATGCAATCAAAAGAGAAAAAAGATTAAAAAAATGGAAAAGAGATTGGAAAAATAAATTAATAAATGGAGTAAATCCTGAATGGAGGGATTTAACAGAAGATTTGCGTAAAATTCCTGCTTTCGCAGGAATGACAATTCTTGATTCTAAAATCATAATAATAAATAAAATGAATATGAAAAAATTAGCAAACATTGGATTAATAGGGTTGGCTGTAATGGGTGAAAACCTTGTATTAAACATGGAGAGCAAAGGTTTTACGGTTGGTGTATTCAATCGTACAGTAGAAAAAGTTGATAAGTTTTTAGCCGGTCGTGGTGCAGGAAAAAACTTTATTGGGGCACACTCAATTGAAGAGTTATGTGCCTCGTTGGAGCGTCCGCGAAAAGTTATGATGTTGGTAAAAGCCGGACAACCGGTCGACGACTTTATCGATTTGATTATTCCGCACCTTGAGCCGGGAGACATTATTATCGATGGGGGAAACTCGCACTACCCCGACACAATTCGCCGTACAAAGTACGTTGAGAGCAAAGGACTTCTATTTGTAGGAACCGGTGTTTCGGGTGGCGAAGAAGGTGCACTTTTAGGGCCATCGTTGATGCCGGGTGGTTCGCCACAGGCGTGGCCACACGTAAAAGATATTTTTCAGGCAATTGCTGCCAAAGTTGAAGACGGTTCGCCTTGTTGCGACTGGGTTGGCGAAGGCGGCGCAGGTCATTTCGTAAAAATGGTACACAACGGAATTGAGTACGGCGATATGCAAATTATTACCGAAGCGTACCAGATTATGAAAGAGTTGCTTGGAATGAGTAACGACGAAATGCACGATGTTTTTGCCGAGTGGAACAAAGGAATTCTCGACAGTTACCTTATTGAGATTACACGCGATATTCTGGGCTACAAAGATGAAAACGGAGAAGAGGTGGTTGAGATGATTTTAGACACTGCCGGACAAAAAGGTACCGGAAAATGGACGGGTATTTCTGCACTCGACCTTGGAATTCCGCTAACACTTATTGGCGAATCGGTTTTTGCACGCTGTCTGTCGGCGCAAAAAGATATCCGCGTTCAGGCATCAAAAGTAATTAGCGGACCAAAAGCAAAATTTACTGGCGATAAAAAAGCATTTATTAACGACATTATGAATGCACTGCTTGGAGCTAAAATAATTTCGTACGCACAGGGTTACAATTTAATGATGGAAGCTGAAAAAGAGTACGGATGGAATCTTAATTATGGTGGCATTGCACTAATGTGGCGCGGCGGTTGTATTATTCGTTCAACATTCCTTGGCGACATTAAAAAAGCATTCGACAAGAATCCTGAACTGCCGAACTTACTTCTCGACCCCTTCTTTAAAGAGAAAGTGGAAGAGGCACAAGCCGGCTGGAGAAATGTTTGTGCAACAGCACTTTCAAACGGAGTTCCTGTTCCCGCATTAACATCGGCACTTTGCTATTTCGACGGTTTCCGCAGCGAACGGTTGCCTGCTAATTTATTACAAGCACAACGCGATTATTTTGGTGCACACACCTACGAAAGAATTGACAAACCACGTGGCGAATTTTTCCATACAAACTGGACAGGCCGCGGTGGAAATACTTCATCTTCTACTTACGTAGCGTAAGATTACAAAAACCATATATATTGAAAATCCGGGATAATCTGTCCCGGATTTTTTTTGATGATTTTATATATTAGATTAAAATAAGGCATAATTATTGTCAAAGATGCTGTAAAATAAATAATCTAAATTATGAAATTCCTAAAAGTTTTATCATTTGCTA
>JALUZN010000271.1 GCA_027011835.1 Draconibacterium sp.
ATTTTATTTTATTAGAGATTTATGAAGTATTTGTTGCGATACTCAATCCAAATAGCTTTTAGGGAATTGAGTATATTAGATTTTTTGCAGTATAAGAAGCCACAGTATTCTCTAATAAATCAATCAAACCCATAATAAAATGGAAAATTCAGAATATCAAAATATTTACGAACAAGAGAGTTCGTATTGGTGGTACCTCACTTTGCACCATTTAATAAAAAAATACCTTCTTAGTAAAAAGGTTAAAAAGTCGAATATATTGCTTGATGCAGGTTGTGGAACCGGACGCTTATTAGAAGTACTGTCTCCTCTTGTAACAGCAGAAGGAATTGACTTTTCCGGTAAAGCAGTTAACCTCGCCAGAAAACGGGGACTCAAACAGGTAACTACTGCCGATTTAAATATATGGGAAGCCCCCAATGAACAATACGATATAATAACTTCATTAGATGTACTTTACCATAGTGGAATAAAAAACGACTTAGTGGTTCTTAACAAATTTTACCGTGCTCTAAAACCAGGAGGAATATTGGTATTAAATCTGGCTGCATTTGAATCGCTTAGGCGCAGCCACGACCAAATTGTACAAACCCGAAAACGATACAGGAAAAAACCATTATGCCTCGATTTAAAAGAAATTGGTTTTACAATTGATAAAGCATTCTACCGATTACCACTAATATATTTATACATCAAGATTCAAAAATTATTTTCCAGTTCGAGTAAACAAGAAGCAGTGTCCGATTTACAACAACTTCCCGGGTGGCTCAATAAATTATTATTCACCTACGGAAAACTAGAAAATCACTATTTATTAAATGGAATAGGTTTTCCTGTGGGAAGTTCAGTTTTTATTGTCGCACATAAACCACAAAATTAAACAATGAAGTTCTTTAAACTTATTTTTAGTAATAGTACGTGCAGTAATAAAACTGAATTATTTACTTTTGCCCTATGATCAATCAATCAACAATTTGTGCCATATCAACATCGCCCGGAGTTGGGGCAATTGCAATTATACGTCTCTCGGGAGAAAATGCAATTTCTATTGCTGATAAAATCTTCAAGAGTCCGAAAAAAGGGAAAGTTCTTGTTGAGCAAAAGGCGAACACGCTCCATTTTGGACAGATTGTTTTTAACGACGAAACAATTGATGAAGTGGTTGTAAGTTTGTATAAAGCGCCCCACTCGTTTACCGGCGAGAACAGTGTTGAAATTGCGTGCCATGGCTCGGTTTATATTCAGCAAAAAATATTGGAGGTTTTAGTTGAAAATGGAGCGCGGCTGGCGTTGCCGGGCGAATTTACGCAACGTGCATTTTTAAATGGCAAAATGGATTTATCGCAAGCCGAGGCGGTTGCCGATGTAATTGCTTCTTCTAATGCAGCTGCACATAAATTGGCACTCAGCCAAATGCGCGGTGGCTTTTCGAAAGAGATAAACAGCCTGCGCGAGCAACTTTTACATTTTACCGCAATGGTTGAGTTGGAGCTCGATTTTGCTGAAGAGGAGGTTGAATTTGCCGACCGCACGGCACTGCGCGAGCTGACAGAAAAAATTGAGCAACTGTTACGCAAACTGAAAGATTCTTTCCGGTTGGGAAATGCCATAAAAAACGGTATTCCGGTGGCAATAGTGGGCGAAACAAATGTTGGAAAATCGACACTGCTGAATGCTTTGCTGAATGAAGACAAAGCCATTGTTTCCGATATTCACGGAACAACACGCGATGTAATTGAAGATGTTATAAATATTAAAGGAAATGCATTCCGTTTTTTCGATACCGCCGGAATTCGCGATACCAAAGATAAAATAGAAACGCTCGGAATTGAGCGCAGCTACAGCAAACTGGAGCAGGCAACAATTGTTCTGCTCGTTGTTGACACCGAAAACCCCTACCCGGTCATTCAAAGCCGGATTGATAAAATAAGGAGTAAAATTTCGCCGGAACAGACATTAATTATTGTTGCCAATAAAATAGACTCGGGTGCAAACGAAACCATTCAGCAGTTGGAAGTTCTGGATTTAACCGATAACGAAAAGATGGTTTTTGTGGCCGCCAAACAGAAAACAAACCTCGACGAATTAATCGAATTTCTGACCGGTGCAATCGACTTCGATTTAACCAACCAGCCCGATGTTATTGTTACCAACGCCCGCCATTTCGAGATTTTGAAAAATGCACACGAAGCAATTCTGCGCGTTTTAAACGGATTGGAAACCGGAATTACCGGCGATTTTCTCGCTCAGGATATTCGAGAGTGCCTCCACTACCTCGGAGAAATTACCGGAGAAATTTCAACCGACGAAGTTTTGGGACATATTTTTAAAAACTTCTGTATCGGGAAGTAACCAAATTAAACACTTATAGTTTCTTTTCTCATTTTATGTTTATATTTGACTTTTGTTGATAAGCCATAAAATAAAAATCATGCATTTACTTGCGGGATGCAGGGAATTGACAATTAACCATTGAAAATCGTATAAATGGCACTACCTGTAAACATAGAAGAATTAATTCATGGCCGTACAGTTGAATGGGAACGACTGGAATTTAAACAAGGTTGGAATCCTGAAGATATGATGCACTCTATGTGTGCTTTCGCCAACGATCTTCATAATTGGGGTGGTGGATATATCATTGTTGGCATTGAAGAAAATAATGGTCAACCTGTTTTACCGCCTGCTGGTATTCAACCTAACCAATTAGATAATATTCAAGGTGAAATTATTGGCTTAGCAAATAAGATATTACCAAATTATTTTCCCATTACCCAACCTTACATTATTCAAGGCAAACACATCTTAGTTTTATGGTGCCCTGCCGGTGACAATCGACCATATACCGCTCTCACAACATTAGGAAGAGGTGGACAAAGGCAGCCCTTTGTTCGTGTAGGTTCAAGAAGTATCATTGCTCGTGGTGTAAATCTTACTAAACTGCAAGAACTTGCAGCACGCATCCCTTTCGATGACAGGGTAAACAATCAGGCTACTTTAGATAATCTCGATTTAGGTCTTATTAGAGAGTATTTACAGGAAATAAAAAGCGGCTTATCGGAAGAAAGCGCTACAATGCCTTTTACAGATTTATGCAGAACCATGCATATTGCCAAAGGGCCTAATGAAGATATTCGCCCTATAAATGCAGGATTACTATTCTTCTCGAAAGAACCCCATCAATTTTTTGACAGAGCCTGGATTGAGCTGGTTATACACAAGAACAATTCAGGAAGAGACTTTGAAGAAAAATACTATAAAGGGCCGCTGCATAAGCAACTTAGGGAAGCTCTTTACTTTATCAAGAATAATATTATTTCAGAACAAGTTATTAAACATGCCGGCAAAGCAGAATCTGAGCGCTTTTTTAATTATCCTTTCGAAGCTGTTGAAGAAGCATTATCTAACGCAATTTATCATAAAAGCTATGAAGTTGCTTCTCCTATAGAAATTCAGGTTTTCCCGAATCGCATTACTATTCTTAGTCATCCGGGGCCGGTTCCTCCAGTTAATGCAAATGTATTGGCTACACAAAGACATATTATAGCAAGAGAATACCGTAACCGTAGAATAGGCGATTTCTTAAAAGAATTACATCTTACCGAAGCGCGTGGTACAGGCTTCCCAACTATATACAATGCAATGGCTGAGAATGGCTCGCCTGAACCTGCTTTTGAAACTGATGATAATAGTTATGTGCTTGTTACTATTCCTATACATAATAGTTTTAAAAGTTCTGGTAGTGACGGAGTAAGTGATGGAGTAAAGGCTCTAACTTTTAATAGTTTAGATGATATTATAGCTTTTAGCAAACAAGAAAGTGACGGAGCTACAGACGGAGCTATAGACGAAGCTTATGACGGAATTAGTGATAAAGTGAAAGAGATATTAGAAGATGAATTACACACTAAAGTTGAAGGTCTTCTTGAAGGGGCAAAAAGATGGATTAAAAGACGTGAACTTTTTGCTATAATTTCTTTATATAATAACTCAACCAATAGAGAAAAATATTTAGATCCACTTATTGATGTTGGATGGATAGAAATGGAGTTCCCTGATAATCCTACCAATCCAAATCAGCGATATAAAATCACCAATTCAGGTATGAAGGTATTAAAACTAATCAATGCAGAATGAAGCTACAGTTTAAAGAACAAGATTTTCAAATAAAAGCAGTCAAGGCTGTAGTAGATTGTTTTACAGGTCAACCTCTCAAAACCAATCGCTCCACCTTAGAGCGAAGTAAAGAACTTATTCGTAAAGCCAAACAAGCGGCTACGGGAGTTCAAACCTTAGACTTTGAAATATATTTCAACGGCAGCAAAGCACCCTCATCCAACTAATGAAGATGTTTCTGTAATTGATTGGACGTTTGCCTCTGATTGGTTTACTATAGAAGATAATCCTTATGCTTTTTATTTAAAAGGTAGTATAGATGCTGTTTTTAAAGATTTTTGTGTGCAACTTACAGGGAAGCCTGATTTAGGTAATGAATCATTGAATGCGATTTTAAAAAATCAACAAGAAGTTGATCGTTTGAAAAAGAAAATTTCCCAACTAAAGGCTGCTATCTCAAGAAGCAAACAATTCAATGAAAAGGTGGATTTAAATTTAAAACTCAAAGCATTAGAAAAGAAATTAAGAGCTATCAAAGTGCCCTAACATATAACCTTCATCTTTCAGTAGTTTTTTTCGTTCACTCGTGTTTTACTTACTACAATCACCCACTTTCGACAACCCGTAGCAATAGCAGTCCTTCATTCATTTTTCCTCGAAAGTTTTCGGGATACCATTCATTCAGTCCTGCACTTACTTTTCCCCTCGCACATCCAAATACAGTTAAAGTAGTGTTCCGCTTTCGGTCGTCAGCAAATAAAATCGTCCATTGATTGATGAATAAGACACGTGTATTTTAAGAACAGCTTCTGTATAAAAACAATTTCTTATAAGCAAAGGAAAGCAACAAAGCCGTGCCTAGCCAGTGCTAAATCCAAACAATTGTTTAATTTCAAAAAATATAGAAAATATGAGAAATACTAATCAAGGTATTCTTGGTGAAGTATCAGTCTAGGTAGAAAATGTAATCGGAGGATTTTAGAAGAGTATTGATTACCTAAGAATTAAACCTTCCAGTGTAGTAAACCCAAAAACGCAAGGACATGTTAAGCAACGTTCAACGTTTTCTACCGTTCTTCACTTCGTGCAACCAATGACAGACTTTTTGCGTATTGGTTTCAAATTATATGCTAACAAGATGGCGCAGTTTAACGCTGCAATGGCTTATAATTTGGGCAATGGCTACTAATAAAGCATTGATTTTGCTTTACAACGCCACCAAAGGAGAAAATATTTTCACCCCAGCCGGAACTTAAAGAATTTCCGCACCTTCTAAATACTCCGGTGAAAATGTTGCAGTTTTCTTAGGGTTTATCTCGGATAATGGCTCTAAAGTTGCAGATAGCTCTTATTTAGAATTTCTGAAACAACTGCTTAATTGCGATTGACATTTTGTTAGTAAAACCGCCTCAAAAAAGGCGTTTTTTTCATTTTTCTTTTTTCCAACTTTAGCTATTAATTGGTTGTGTTTCACCATTCTTCGTTGCTTATTCATATCTCTTAATAAATAACTAATTGATATTCAGCATCACATTATCTTTTATTTTGGGAAGTAACCACCGCAAAACAAACAATTAGCCTATTGTTCTACCCCCAAATAGCTTTAGGTTTTTAAGTACAAATTAGTCGTCATCCATCTCGGCTGTTCTTAAAAATGCAGCACGTACAGCAGGCGGACAAGATGAATCGTAACCTTTTACAGCTTTCCAAATAACTTCATTAAATTGATTGTCGTCAATTCTGTCTTCAATTTTAAAGTTAAATGTTTCGCTCATTTCTTGCCACTTATTTGTTGCTTTGTTTATGTCATCAAGATTCACCTGACTTGGTTTGGCATTAAACGGAGGATGATTTGGTGTACTGTTCAAACATCTCCACAAAGGTGTAGCTGCTGCATCGTACTGGCTCATTGGCGGGAGGCCAAGAATAAGCTCGATGGTGCGTAAAAACGATGCCGTTGTGTACGGTGTATGATCGACAAAACCCTGTTTTACAAAACCACCGGCCAGATAACCAGTGCTTCGGTGTGCATCAACATGGTCGGGGCCATTTTGTGCATCATCTTCGACAATTAACACCAGACTGTTTTTCCAGATAGGGCTGTGACTCAGGTAATCTACAAACAACCCTACAGCCAAATCATTATCGGCAACCTGCGCAAATGGAGTTGGTTTTCCAAGACTTAATCCTACAGTGTGGTCATTACCAAAGCGAATGGTATTTAGTTGTGGAACTGCGTTTATTGCCAATAGAGAATCGAAATCGTGTTTCCACTGGCGAAAACGAATGGTATCGCGAAAGCTAAGATCCCAGCCTCTGTAAGTTGTGCAAAAGTGATCTTTTAACGAAGAAATATTTGGTTTAGAATTACTAATAAATTCGGCATACGAACGATAAGACACACCTGCACGTTTACAAAAATCCCATAGAAATCCGTCTTTATTGTTGGCTATTCTGCGCCTGCCCTCTCCGGGATAAGTTCCACCCCGCCTGCCATAAGTGGTTGGCCAATTTTTTTCAAGATAATCAGTTGCGTATGCGCCCATTGTCCAATTATGGCCATCGGCACTTACTTCTCCGTTAACATAAAAATTATCGAGCAGAACAAATTCGTGCGTAAGCGCATGTTGGTTTGGAGTTATTTTCTTACCGAACAAAACAAGGCTGGCATCACCGTTTCCTTCCGGAATATCACCTAAAACCTGATCGTAAGTCCGGTTTTCTTTAATAATGTAAAAAACATATTTTATGGGAGATGGATCGCCTATTTTTTGCGGAATAGGATTTCCTTCAATACCTTCTGAAATTAACTCTCTGCTTTTAATGTAAGGTGTATTGTTGTAAACTGCCTGCGAATAAAGTTCCAACTGTTTTTCGTCCGGGTTATTTATTATTTCAAGAGCTCCTTTAAAAAGGCCGCCAATGTACTGAACATTCGTTTTTTGTTCTTTTCCTCCTTGCTGGTAAACCACTGTCGAACCTTTTCTGTATGGATTAGGACCATAAGGATTTGCCATCGACGTAAGTCCTTTCCCATTACTTACAAGGATTTTATTTTTTGCTGTTCTCACACAACTCGGGTACCAGGCCGTAGGAATAAATCCTTTGCTTTTTGTGTCACCGGGTTCAGTTACATCGAACACTGCAAGACAATTATTATCGGCATTTGCAACAAACAAGGTTTTCTCGTTTTTACTTAAAGCCACGCTATTTGTGGTTGAGCCGGTAGGAGCTCCCGGATAAAGTGCAGCATTAAGTGTTTCAATTACTTTTCTCTTTCGGGTATCGATAACCGAAACCGAATTGTCGTTAGCATTTGCTACAAATAAAAAATCACCCTTTTTGGTAAGGCATAAATCATTTGGATTATCGCCGACCAAAATTGTTCCGGTTATTTTTTGTTTTTCGGTATCGAACAGAACAATTTTGTCACATCCCCAGCAAGAAGCGTAAAGTGTTTTGCGGTCAGGCGATAAAATACATGTGTAACCCTCGCCTCCCAAAGAGTGTTGCGAAAGAATTTTTTTTGATTTGGTGTCGATAACGTAAAGAGAATTATTCTCTTTTGTGACAGAATAGAGTCTGTTATTTTTATCATCAATGGCTATTCCTGCAATCGAAATTCTTTCCGGCCACGGTTTGCCAATTACAATAGTATCGGCATTTGAGAATTTTTTATTTCTGATTTCATACCTGATAATAATATTGTCGTTTCCTCCCGAGGCATACAATTGTTTTCCATTATCTGAAAAAGTTAATCCCAGCCACGATTTCCCAATCTTAATAGTATCTGTAGTTACCCCTTTTTTAATATCGACCAATTGAAGAGTTTGTGTGCTTTGACCATTATTTGTTATGGCTGCCAGCTTTTGAGAAGGAGAAATTGCAATATTAAGCGGCAGATCTCCCAACTTAATTATTTTCCCCGCCGGTGTTAGACTCCATCCGTTAGGAAGTGTAATACGTTTTATTTCGCTATTAGTTTGACCTTGAATATGAAAAGGAATAATCAAGATTACGAAATACAATAAAGAATGTATTGCTGTAAATTTCTTGTTAAATTTCATCTATTTGGTTTTTTAGATTTATTGAATGAATAAAGTAACTAAAAATAGTTGATTCTTTCTTATTCATTTCTTACTTCTCAAAATCAA
>JALUZN010000272.1 GCA_027011835.1 Draconibacterium sp.
TTCTACCACTTACAATTTGGGAGTAACATAAAACCTTCTACTTTGAAGTAAGATTTAATTATCAGATTATTAGAATAGTACGAAGCAAAATACCGATTTAGAACTCTTTTTTTACAGCTAAAAGTAACTGCTCAATTTCAGAAATTAATTTAGAATGAGAACCCGAAAAATGGTTGAACATAATTGAAAAAACAACTTTTTTGTTCGAATCGGTTACCAAATAACCGGAATAACATCTCACTCTTGTCATCGAACCACTTTTCGCTCTTAGCGAGTTTGCGAACATCGCCTTATTGAATCGCGACAATGTTCCGTCGCCGGCAGGAGGCAGCGACTCAAGAAAATACTCGCTGTTCGAACTTTGGGTATTCATATAATTTAAAAGGGTAGTAAAAAAACGGGGAGAAACCAGATTGAAATGCGAAAGTCCGCTGCCATCTTCCATAAAAAGGTAGTCGGTTGAAATTCCTTTCGATTGCCAAAACTCTTTTACAATCTTAATTCCTGCTTCGCGATTTCCTACTCCTGTTTTTTCTACGGCAATTTGTTTTAACAAGTGCTCGGCAATCAAGTTTACGCTTTCGTAATTCAGCACTTTTATAATTTCTGCCAAGGTTGGCGATTGCTGAATATATACTGTTTGAAAAGCTTTTTTATCTACCTTTTCAAACTTCACTTTCCCCGAAATAAAAACGCCGGCTTTTGCCAAATATTTTAAAAATTCGCTTGCAACAATCTCTTCGGGATGATGAATAGCAGCTTTAATTGAAAAAGCTTTCCGGTTGCGTGGAATGGTTCCGCGAATGACACGTTTTTTATCGTATGGGCCACCAAAAACATAAGCCATATCGCTGTTGTTGTCGGCCGATAAAACTTCGTTTTTAATTGTCATTCCATCTATTTTTGGCGACAGCGAAATAATTTCTGTAGAGCGACCGGCTTTTCGTGGCGATTTAAAAGTGATATGAAACAGATTATCGTAAACAGTAAAAGCATTGGGGCCCGCACCGTAATAGTTGGCAATATCTTCCCAAACCCAGGTGGCAGGAATTTTCTCGTCGTCGTAAACCGATGCATCTAAAATCAGGTCGCCCTCTACTTTTTCAATTCCGGCTGCTTTAATTTGCCTCGCCCAAACTTCAAAAAAATTATCGGTAAAATAGAAATCTTTAAAATAGTGCGACCCCAAAACCGGGTCGGCACCACCAATAATTACGATATTACCTTTTAACGTATTGCTTTTTCCCGTTTTGCCAACGTACCCTACTTTTGTTTCAAATCTATAATCGGCTCCCAACACCTCAAGCGCAGTTGCCGAAATTACCAGTTTCATTGTCGATGCAGGAATCAGCAGCTTCTCTTCGTTCAGTTCTAAAAGCGACTCTCCCGAATTTAACCGCTTAACCGATATTCCAACCGAAGCATTTTTGTATTCGGCTTGTTGAAGAATACCATTTAAAACATCGATTGAACGATTCTGTGCAAACGCGCAAACTTCAATAAAAACAAATATTGATAGAATAAAAATCCGTTTCTTCATTTTTGTTACTTTTGAATGCTAAAATAACAGTTTATTGGTTGAATGATATGATGTTTTGGATAGAAGTTATTTAAAGTCAGGTTTCACAATAAAAAGAATACGAATTAATTCAATATAATATTTTATGCTACGTACATTATTAATTGTTGGCTCGGGGGGGTTTATAGGAAGTGTAATGCGTTTTCTTGTTCAGATTTTTGTTGAGAAAGGTGCAACAACAACATTCCCCTGGGGAACATTTGTAGCCAACATTGCCGGAAGCTTTATCATTGGAATTGTGTTTGCTTTGGCCGAAAAAGGAAACTTGATGAGCACCGAAATGCGCCTCTTTTTTGCCGTTGGAATTTGTGGCGGATTTACCACTTTCTCGTCGTTTGCTTACAACAACTTTACAATGATAAAAGAGCACTCTTTCGGTCAATTGTTTTGGAATGTTGGGGGCAATCTTTTTTTCGGAATACTTGCCGTTTACCTTGGAATAATTTTGGTTAAAGCAATTTTTTAAAAAGCAACTGCCAATCCCCTCGAATTTTCTCCCGTCAACTTTTTTCAGATGTATTTGAACTGCTCACTTCAGAATTAGGGTTGGCTTAATATTTAAACATATTTTCAGAGACATTTAATCTTTGGGTGTGTCGGTCAAGATAATACCATGATGTTACTTTTGTCCTATCGGGCGGATTTTCCTTTTTGGCTAAGCCCAAAAAGTAAACAAAAAACCCAAGGCTACGTTCGCTTCATTAAATTTCAAATTACTTCATCAACCCGAAAGTTGAATTAATCCATTTGAAC
>JALUZN010000273.1 GCA_027011835.1 Draconibacterium sp.
GGCATAACCAACGGCTTCCTGCTCGGGCAAATACCGAATGCGAACATTGTCGATTTGGTACGGAATCAGCCTGTTCATATATTTGTAATACGCTTCCGATGTTAAACGGAAAGGTCGGTCCCAAGCCGTAAAAATAAGGTCGGTGCCTGCAACAACTTGGTACGAGCGTTGTGCCTTTGTATTGAAATCGATGGTTCCATCTCTGAACTTCAACTCTTTAAAAAAGGGCGACTGATTGTAAATTCCCGTGGAAAGGCGGAATGATATTTTTCTTTCCCAGTCGGGATAGTAGCTCACTGTGGCTCGCGGACTAATTAACAATTCGCGATTGAAATCCCAGTAATTAAACCGTATCCCGCCGGTTAAATACAAACTTCCACTGTTAACCGGAACGTTCCAAACGTCTTGAATAAAGCCTGTAAAGCGGTTCGAACGAATTGAACTTTTGCTGTTTAATGTGTAATAGAGTGCTACTTCTGTATCGGAATAAGGAATTGAGTATCCGGTTGAATCGCGAAAAACCCACTCGTTTATTTTGTCGTCTATCTCTTCGTGCTGAACTTTAATGCCCCAGTTAATTAGATGATTGTCGGAGTTGTATGCACCACGGTGAGCGAAACTGTAAACAAGAGCGTTGAGGTTGTTCCGGGCGTGATTTAAAAACGAACCAATTCCAAGATTCAAAATACTATCGCCAAACTCTTCCGACGACATATCGCGCTCCAGCTCATTCAGATAGTATTGTCCCAAAATATCGTAAGTCTCTTTTTCGGTTGCGTAGTAGGTAGAAGCAATGAATTTTAAATTCAGGTTTGTATTGGGGTGGTAGTTGGCCGAGAGTGCGCCTGTAAATGTCTGAAACTCATCCACCTCCTGTCCGTCGAAATATATTTTTGTATTTAAAGGAGCATTCCAGGTGCCAAATGTAGTTTCGCGGGTTTCGGGAATAAATTTATATTGGTTTCGTGCAATATTCCCGAGAAAGGAGATGTCGAACTTTTCGTTTACCTGAAATGTAATGTAAGTTTGAAAGTCTAAAAAATTTGGACTGTAATCGCCTTGTTCATCTAAACTCCCCAGCAAATATTGATTGGTTTTATACCTGATTCCCGAAATGTGGGCAAGTCTTCCGTTTAATGCAACATCTTCGAAATGTGCCGATGCACCCAGTAAACTTACCGATGCCGAGCCTCTGAAGTCGCTGGGTTTGCGGTATTTAATGTCGAGTACCGACGACATTTTATCGCCATATTTTGCATCGAATCCTCCGGCAGAAAAATCGATGGTTGAAACCATATCGCTGTTAATAAAACTCAACCCTTCCTGTTGCCCCGACCGAATTAAAAATGGTCTGTAAACTTCAATGTCGTTTACATATACAAGGTTCTCATCGAAATTTCCTCCGCGCACTGAATATTGCGAGCTCAGCTCGTTATTGCTCGAAACTCCGGGCAGTGTTTTTAACATTGTTTCAACCGCTCCTGCACCGGCAGTTGGCAGCGCATTTACAAGTTTCGAATCGATACGTGTAATTCCATCGCCAATTCGTTTATTGCTTATTGTTACTTCGCCCAATTGAACATCCGATTTTTTTAGTGTAATTGTTCTGAAAATGTTCTCTTCGTTATCGGCAAAAAGTGTGTCGGCAAATGTTTTGTATCCCAACGATGAATAGACGACCACAACCTTCTTCTTTGCAGGAATACGAAGTATAAATTCGCCCCGCCGGTTCGAGCTTGTTCCCAGCGGAAATTCCATTAAGGCAACATTTACCATATCCAGCGGTTTGCCATCGGGGTCTTTAATAATGCCTTTTAATGTTGCATTTTTATGTTGTGCAAAAAGGGCAACATTTGCAGCAAAGATAAGCAGTAAAAGAGTAAGCGTTTTTTTCATCGGCACAAAACTAACAAACAGTTTTATATTCAACTTCTTATTGATAAATAAATTGTGAGATGTAAAGATTTTTTTCAGAAACGGTCTTTTTTTGCGACGATTATTTTTTGGGTACTGCTTTTTTCCCCCGAAGTTAGTTTTACGAAATAGATGCCCGAAGGAGAATGAATAGAACAAAAAAAAACTTCTCATATTTGAGAAGTTTGAGCACGATGAAGATTGTACTGATTCAACACAGGCGGTCTTAACAAAAGACAATTATTTTTAACACTTCACAAAACTTTATATTTACTGCCAAAGAGAGTTGATTAAATCGACGGATTCATTAACCAGAATCTGACCTCCAACCGGACCTATATTATCGACCATGGCACTATAACCTCTATAACCATCGCCTTCTGCAGCTCTCTTTGTGGGGAGATATCCACCATAATCA
>JALUZN010000274.1 GCA_027011835.1 Draconibacterium sp.
CAATTCATTCAGGCTTTCTTTTATTATAATTACTGTTCGTTTACCCATGCAGTAAATATACAAATTATTTAGGGTGTTTTGAAATTAAATTGGTATAATAGAAGCCGAATTTTTCGATTATGGTGGCGAAGGAATTAGTTACCACGATGTAGATGAAGCAAATAATCCCGGCGATTTCAGACCGGAGGAAGGTGTTGACATTTACGACCGTTTAGGTGACGGATACCAAATAGGCAATGCAATGCCCGGCGAATGGTGCGAATATATGGTTGATGTTAAAACCGAAGGATGGTACAACGTAACGGCTTATACCGCTGCAATGTATGGCGGAGGAACTTTTCAAATTACGGTCGACACCGTAAAATCGGAAATATTATCGGCAATTACGGGTTACAGCTGGCTAAACACGAAACCGGTTACAACAAAAATGTTTTTACATAAAGGAAGCCAGGTGATGCGCTTTTCGGTATTAAGTGCTCCGGCATTTAATATCGACAAAACCACATTTGAAATCGCTCCTTCGTCGGTGCAAAACAAAGTAATAAAGGAGACTCCTTTTACTGCCACACAAAACCGGGTTGGAGCATTAGAGGTAACATTCAATCCAAATACTAATGCCGAAATGCTCACTGTTTTCAACATTTCAGGAGCACTTGTTTACTCTGTGTCGAAGCCCGGACAAACGGTTAACATTCCCTTATATAAAACTCAACCGGGTATCTACATCGTTTTATCGAAAATTAAAAACAAATTGTATTCGCAAAAAATACTGTTAAAAGAAGAACCGTAGTAAAGCTTTTTACGAACATTCTTACTTCTTAACCGCAATCCACCGCCCCGGTTTTTGAGCACGTACGCTAAAATCGTACATCGCCTCGCAACTTACCGGAGGCTGATAATAGTTGCCAACATAAGTTGCGTTCAACCTGAAAACAAATGTTTTTTGTTCATTCATTTTTAAATCGAAATAGGTATAAACACGGTCGTCGCGAATGTCCTGATAATCGAAATTAGAGTTTGTATTTTCAGGAATATCGTTCAGTCTGCGGTTTAATATCTCCCACCCCGACGGAAATACGGTCGACAAAACCATCTCTTTATAATCGGTTCGCTGCCCCGGATTTTTAACCGTTACAACCAATTTAAAATCTTCGCCCTGAGCAATTGACGCAGCATCGATTTCACGATTGTTTGCATCGAGATATTTTGTCTGCATCAATAGATTTTCGGCTGACGAACGCGTATCTGTTCCTGCCGGAATACCTCTTGCAACCAGTTTTACAAATGTTGCATTTTTACCTTTATTCGTATACCGAACCTTAATTTCTTTCTCTGAACTTAGTTTTACAGGAATAATTACCACCGGAATCTTTGTTCGCATTTTTGTTTTTTCGCCGTTTACAACCAACTCAAAATTGGTATCTTCCGAATCGGCATAAAACTTATCGGCAAAATGTGCAGCCGACATTAAGCACCACGCTGCTGTTTGCGTGCTCAACCAGCTCCGGCTATTCATATCGGCAGCAACTGTTTTAAGCATTTCGAATGCTCGCTCCTTTTTATTTAAAAGAATTAACGACTCTAAAATCATTGCTTTGTCGCGCAGTGCCGAGCCAAAAGTACCACCAAGTTCGTTGTAATCTTTTATTTCTGTCGATAAGCGAGTTATCATTTTTTCGGCTGCTTCGGGCTGCCCTGCCAAAACATAAGCAGCTGCCAACCGCCAAACCACCTCCGCCGTTTTATCCTCTTTTTCGCGCAACCTGTTCATTGCGCCCAAATCGGGTTCGCCGGCCAAAGCCAGTGTATATAAACGGTACGCCTGCGTATAATCGTAGTTTCGGTAGTACACACCGTTACGATATCCATTTGCCGGACTCCAATTTCGGGCGGCCGTTTTTTGGTAATTTAACCAACTGCGTTTCATTCCCTGTGGAATTGTAAATCCCCGGTCGGCTGCTTTCAATAAAAAATGGCCTGCATAATTTGTTCCCCACTCGTTTGCTTTCAATGCGCCGGGCCAGTAAGCAAAACCACCGTTGTGCAACTGAAAAGCCGATAATCGGTCTAATGCTTTGCGAATATTGGTCTCGGTTTTTAGCTTTTGGTCGGCAGTTAATTTGGTCAGTTTTTCTAAAAATAGCTGTGGAAAAGCAGCCGAAGTAACCTGTTCAAGACATCCATGCGGATAATTTATCAGGTCGTTTAAATGTTTTTCCAGATTTATCGATGGAAATCCCGAAACTTCAACCCACACTTTGTTGGTTCCGGTTTCTCCTGGAAGAGAAATTTTCATCTCCCCGGTTTTTCCGCCTTCCACCATTTCAGATTTATCGATGGTAACTTTTGAATTTGGATTTCGAACTTCCAGTCCAACTTCATAAGTCGCTTTTTCTGTTCCGCTTTTTGCTTCAATAAACACTTTTGCAACTCCAGTTTCGCCATTTACTTTTAAGTTGAAAAATGCCATTTTTTCGCCCAACTCAGAAAACGAAACCGTCTGTTTTGCCTCTCCCTGGACTGCAATGTTTTTGTTGCATTTAATATGCACAGTAACATTTTTTACTTTCTCTTTCATAGCAAAAACAGTAACCGGCAGTTGCACCTCTTCGTTGGGAGCAAGCACGCGGGGCAAAGTAGCCAGCAACATTAATCCTTTCCGTACAGGTACTGTTTTTTCTGCTTTTCCGTAAGCTCCGTTTTTCCCAGCTACCACCATTATTCTAACCGCTCCCACATAGTTGAGCATAGTAAAATTGTGATGATTTGTTTTACCTTTTTTCAGTGTAAACGGCCCGGCAAATTTAACCACCGGTTTAAAACGCGAAATTTTATTTTTTCCACGGGCATTCAACGCTTCGTCGCCCCCAACGGCAAACGCCTTTTCGAGTGCCGCTCCGTATGCTCCGGCAACATAATCGTACAAATCCCAGGTTTTTACGCCAAGTGCTTCGCGTGCATAAAAAGCTGCGTGTGGAGCGGGTGTTTTAAAGTTGGTTAATCCAAGCAATCCCTCATCAACAATGGCGAGTGTGTAAGTCATCTCCTTGCCGTTTTTCTCCGAAACACTAACCGTATATTTTGCCTCCGGCTCAATCTCTTTTGGTGCTGTTATTTGAGGATGAAGAATAGTTTCCTGATTTTCGACCAATACCGGAACAACCCCGTACAGCCGCAGCGGTGCATCGTTTTTTGTTTGTCCGTATTTTTGAATTAAAGTTACGTGAACATAAAAATTAGGCGCCATTTCAGGTTTTGCCTGAATGTTAAATGTGGTTTGTTTATCGGTTGTTTTCACCCAAAAAATATCGGTAACTTCGGTACCATTTTCTACACTTACCAAAGCCCGTCCCTCTTTCGAGGAAGGAATTGTAACTTCAATAACATCGCCAACATTGTACTTCTCTTTATCGGTTTTAAGCGTTAACATTGTTGCACCGCTTGCCTGCTCATCCGACCGCCAACTGCCCCATTTCGACATATAAAATGTAGTTCCGGTAGCGTGACCGCTATTTAAATCTTTCACCCAAAGAAAGTAGCGACCATTGTCTTTCCAGTCGTTGTATTTCACATTCAGTTTTAATTTGCTGAGGTGTTGCGCATTTTTTATACTCCACTGCCGAACCGGAGAGTAGTAACTTCCCGAAATGTAATGCGCCAGGTTTTCGGAACCCGACTCCCACCACCAGCGCCAGTCTATTTTATAGAGCCGCGCCTCAATATCAATTCCCGCAACAGGTTTTCCATTTGCGCTAACGGTAACTATTTCGGGCAGATAATCGGTATCGGTTTTATACCAGTTGTCTTCCGATTCGGGCATTTTTACGCCTACAAACGAGTTAAAAGGAGCATATTTTATATTCGAAACATTGGTACTAAAATCGCCTCCCTCTTCGAAAACCCGCGAGGTGAACCACACTTTCACCATCCCCGGTGCAGCTTCTAACGATTGAAAATCGAGGGGGATAGTTGCCTGCCCCTTGTCGTTTAATTTCCCTTCGAAAATGGTCTGCTCGTGCGGAGAAAAGTCGGATGCCGGATTGGTAAATGTAAACTTTTCGTACCCTTTAAATTCGGTTCTGTCTTTTGCAAAAAGAACATCTACTTTTGCTTTTAACGAACGTGCCGGAGCACCGTGCAACCAAGTTGCCACAAATGGAACCGACCTGTTTTTTGCTGTTAAAACCGGAGCAGGAAAATCCAATTTCACTTTTAACCGGTTGGGTTTTATGGCTTCAATTTTTACCCGTTTCGAGAACGAAACATTTCCCACTTTCGCCTCAACATGCCAGTTACCGGTTGGTGCTGTTGCAGCTGTTACCGGTGCAAACGAGTAAAATCCACTTTCGTTATTAGATTGTAACTGCTTCTCAACCACCTGTCCGTTCGGATTTATTAACTGAAATAATACCGGATAATTTTCGGGCAACCGGGTATTTTTCTTTTCTAAAATAAAGTTCACAAACAGAGTATCGCCCGGTCGCCAAACTCCGCGTTCGGCATAAATAAATCCTTTTATTCCGTTACGAACCTGCTGCCCGGCAACATTAAAATTACTTGTAGAGAGCGAGCTGCCATCGTCGAGACGCAGATACCCGAACTGCCCCATTTTTTGAGCAATCAGAAAAAACGGTTTCTTTTTAAGTCTCAATTTTGCAAATCCCAATTCGTTCGTTTGAACGGTTTCTAACAGTTGATTCTGATAATTAAAGAGACGAATTTGAACTCCTTTTTCGGGCTCGGTGGTAAGCAAATTGGTTACGACAAAATGCATCGTGTGGTTGCGTCCCTCTTTGGCGATAATTCCCAGTTGCGAAGCAAAAATATTCCGCGAAACAAAAACACTGGAGTTGTAATACGAGTCGCTACACGGGTTATCACGCTCTTCCCAATTGTAATTTGGCGGGAAATAATAGGTCGAATACCAGCCGGGACTGTCCCAGTCGGTTTCATACTCCTCTGTTTCGGGAAGTTCTGTTTCCGCAAGTTCACTCTTATTTTTTTTGTCGCCACAATTAAATTCGGAAAACTCCTTTTTCATTCGCAGCTCAACCCTATAAATTGCTCCTTGTTCTATTTTAAACAGCGATGCAAGATTTATTTTATAGCTTTTCCACTGCTGAAAATCGTCAGGTTTTTCGGCAGTTAGCTTTATTATTTTATCGTACACCATTCGCCCGACAGTGCGTAAATTTTGTTGCCCATCGAAATTATTATTTTGAAAAAACTGCAATGCATTGTCTTTAAAAATCTGAACAACCCGCACTTCTACAGCATGCAAACCAACAGCTTCGAATGGAAATTCCAACCGATTATTTTGTGGAACAATTACACCTTTTCCAATTAATCGCAGCCCGGGTTTCTGCATACTAAAATGCAATAAAAAATTCTGAGAGTCTTTGTATTTCACATAATTCCAATTCTGAATTCCCGGATATACCGTCAAATTAAGCTCTCCTGATATCTGTTTATCGGGCCAGGCATTAATCACGTTATCATCAACTTCAAGTTTTAAGTTGGTTTTATCTTCCAATTGAACTAGTCCCTCCAAATTCTGATTCTTTAACAGATTATCGGAAAAACGGATTTGAATGTGCTGTTTAGGAGTTTGAATTACTTGTGCATTAATAATCTCGAATGAACTTAGCGCAGGAATTTTTATCTCTTTTTCGCCCTTGTTGTCGATGTTTAACGGACTTCCATCCCACTCCACTTTTAAAGTTGCCTCTTTATTGTCGAACCGTTTTAGTGCGTCGATGGTAAAAAAATGCTTTCTGCGCCCCGAATCGTGTTGCCACGTAATCTCTCTGTTTTCGCCCCCATAAGTTGCTGTTAACAATTCTTCTACTTCTTTGGAGTCCATTACATCGGCTGTTAAAAGGTAACCCGAGAATTTCATCTCGCCCGGTGCATCGGCACCCGAGTTTTTTAATCCGTCGAACGAAACTGAGAATGATTGTGCAATGGTAGAAAACTGAAACGGCATTTTTTGAAGTTCCTTAGAAACAGGAAGTAACTTGCCAAGAAAAAATTCGGCACTGTATTTTGTATTCGATTTTAACAAATCGGATGGTCTGAATTCAATAATCCGGCCGCCAACGAGTACCACTTCTCCGTCGATAGCTGGCGAAAATTTAAAGAGTTTCTTCCCTTGCACATCTATTTCAGCAAGCGGTTTTGCCAGATATATGGTTATTACCGACTCTTTTGAAATTGTGCCGCTTGTAAATGCTTGAATAAATTCGCCAAACTGTTTATCTGTTTTTTGCGACCTGTTATTATTGGAGTGACAACCAACCAAAAAAGTGATTAAAATTAGTGCTAATGGGAAAAAAAACTTCTTCACTGTATCGAGCTTTAAAATGATTATTAATTCCTAAAAGTAAAAAATATAATGAAACGAGTTGTTTATTCGATTAAGAAAACATTCCAAACACCTCCAGTTTGTAAAGGGCATATTTTAAAGCAATTAATGCAATAAAACAGTGTTCACGGTCTGTTGCACTCATTCTCAATCTATGGTTAAACAGGCTCAGTAATTTTTCCCGTTAAATTGGAGGTTGCCTTTTGTTTTTAAAGCTGAGACTTGGTGTTTCGCTTATTGGATTACCCGTGGTAGAACTATTAACAGACAAATAAGGACCTTCATAGCAATCTGTTTTTAATCGATTACACTATTATAAAGTGGTTTTAAATCCAGCTCATCGTCCATGCTCTTTTGCAATTTCAGTAAATCGTTAAACATCTGCTTTTTCTTCGCAGCATAATTTACCGAGTCGGCCAAGTTGTTCATTTCCAACGGATCTTTTTCCAGGTCGAACAAGAGTACTTTATTTGCATCGGGGTAAGCAATTAGTTTAAATCCACCTTTCCGAATCATTCGCTGTTTTGTGGTATAACAGCCATAAATTGCATCGTAATTGCTTTTTGTTTGCGTTCCTTTTGCCAACGGAAGCAGGCTATTAAACTCAACGTACACGGGTTTTTCAACTCCGGCTAAATCGAGTGCTGTTGCCATAATATCCTGTACATAAACATCGGCATTCACCCTTTTGTTTTTCGGAATATCCGGGCCTATTACAATTAGCGGAACACGCACACTGTGGTCGTACATATTTTGTTTCCCCATTAACCCGTGGTTCCCTACAGACAAACCATGGTCGGCCGAGAAGAAGATATAAGTATTATCGGCTTTTCCACTCTTTTTAACGGCTTCTAAAATCTGACGAATCTGCTCGTCCATATGTGTAATAATTGCATAATACTCCTGACGATTTACTTTTACAGCATATTTTGTTCTTGGAAATGGAGCCAGCCGCTCGTCGCGTAATCCTTTTCCACATCCAATTTTATCGGCATCGGGATAATCGGGTAAAAAAGTTGCCGGCACCGATATTTTTTCGAGCGGATACATATCTACATATTTCTTAGGCGACTGTCGCGGGTCGTGCGCTGCATTAAACGCCAGATACATAAAAAAAGGCTTGTCACCGATGGCAGCCGAATCGATAAAGTTAAGTGCATCGTCTTTTAACACTTCGCTCCAGTGCTTTCCACCTTTCCAAAAACCACCATACTTTTTATGCCACGGCTCCCAAATTGTATCGTTTTTACTTTGCGGCCTGTTGTACCCCTCTTTTGTTTGATTTGGCATGCCCGGACGTTCGTGTGCAACTACATTAAAACATTTTTCAGGAGCAACTTTCACATGCCATTTCCCTGTCATATAGGTCATGTATCCGGCCTTCTGCATTAAATCGCCCCACATTTTACCATCCTCGGCCAGTTTCGGAAAATTCTTCTCTGCTTTGTGTGCCCTCCAAATAAAACGCCCCGAATTCATCATTGCACGACTTGCAACACAAACGGCACCATTCCACCCTCCCATATTATAAGTATTGGTAAACGTAACTCCTTCGTTAACCATTTTATCTAATGTGGGAGTTATTATCTCATCGTTTCCTAATGCATGAACTGTTTTATAACACTGATCGTCGGCAAAAATAAAAATGATGTTTGGTTTAATCTTCTTTTCAGTCTGTTCTGTACAGTGTAAAAAAGATGCTCCAACAAGTAAAATTGAAAAAGCAAAAAGCTGAGTAAAAAATTTATTTCTCATCGATTTTAAATTAGGTTGGACATGAAGTTTCGTTGAATTGGTTTTGTAAGATATCAAAACTATCAAAAAAAAGCTGAAATAGTATTAAGTTTTTGTGGTTAATGTTCCTTTAAATACAGATGCT
>JALUZN010000275.1 GCA_027011835.1 Draconibacterium sp.
TCCTTGTTTTGCACTTTTTTTATACCAGTAAAATGCCTGCTTTTTGTCAGGTAATGTACCCTCGCCATTATAATACAAAAACCCAAGGCTGTTTTGAGCCTTTGCAAATCCTTGTTCTGCACTTCTTTTATACCAATAAAAGGCCTGCTTTTTATCCAATAATGTGCCTTCACCAAAGTAGTACATTAATCCAAGGTTGTTTTGAGCTTTCGCATATCCTTGTTCTGCACTTCTTTTATACCAATAAAATGCCTGCTTTTTGTCCGGTAACGTGCCTTCGCCATTGTTATACATTAACCCAAGGTAGAATTGAGCATCTACAAATCCTTGTTCTGCACTTTTTTTAAACCAATAAAAGGCCTGCTTTTTGTCCGGTAATGTACCTTCACCATTGTCGTACATTAACCCAAGGCTGAATTGAGCATTTGCATCTCCTTGTTTTGCACTTTTTTTAAACCAATGAAAAGCTTCCTTTTTATCCGTTTTTATACCATCGCCTTTGTAATACATTATTCCAAGGTAAAACTGAGCATCATCATTTCCTTGTTTCGCACTTTTTTTAAACAAATGAAAAGCTTTCTTTTTATCCGTTTTTATACCATCACCTTTGAAATACATTATTCCAAGGTAAAATTGAGCATCTGCATCGCCTTGTTCTGCACTTTTTTTATACCAATAAAATGCTTGATTTTTGTGCGTTAATGTAACCTGACCAATTTGGAACATTCTCCCAAGGTTGTATTGAGCATTTGTATCAATTTGTTCAGCACTTTTTTTTATCTTATAAAATACTTGCTTTTTGTCCGTTAATGTATCTTCGCTATTGTAGCACCTTAACACAAGGTTGTATTGAGGTTTTGTATCTACTTGTACAGCACTTTTTTTCAATTCATTAAACGATTTTGCATGTAATAAATTTACACTCAAAAAAAACATTATATAAATTAAATAATTTTTCATCTTTCTTTTCTTTAATAGTAGTGCATTGACCACCCAACAAACACAACTCCTATTTCATCTATATTTACCAAAACTAAACAAATCTTTTTTTAATAAAATAAATTTGTATGTATCTTTTGTAATTTAAACCCAAAATAACGCCGGGTATGTTACCCATGGCTATTCAAAACTACTATCTCTCCGTTCGCCGCCACCAGTTGAGCGAGGGTAAAAACAGCAGGGAACACGCAGTGTTGCTGTTGGATAGGTTTGGTAACACGAGGCTGGCGGGATTCCAGAAAGTTAAACAAGCTATTCGGTTTATTGTACTAACCCCCGATTATTAGAGCCGGTGTCTCAATCATTTAATTCATAATTTGTACTTCTTCCACCTGATTTTTCTTGTCTTAATATACCTTTTTCTATTAAGTCTTTAATATCCCGTAAAGCTGTATCCTGTGAGCATTTTGTGATTTTTGCCCATTTTGATGTTTTCAGTTTTCCTTCAAATCCATCAAAAAGTTTGTTTAGCATTAAGCGCTGCCGGCTGTTCAATTCCGTATTTTTATGTTTGTCCCAGAAATCAGCTTTGTATAGTGCTTGTTTAATGGTTCTTTCTGAATTTTTTAATGCATCATATAAACAATTTAAAAACCAAACTATCCATTCTGTTATGTCAGCATCATTGTGTTGAACTTTTTGTAAAGTATCGTAATATGCTTTTCTTTCCAATAATATTTGGTTTGATAAACTGTAAAATCGCAAAGAGCTATTGTCAGAACGGGCTAATAATAAATCGGATATTGCCCTGGCTATACGTCCGTTACCATCATCAAAAGGATGTATTATAATAAACCAAAAATGAGCAACAGCAGACTTAATAACCGGATCAACTTCTGAATAGTTATTAAACCAATCTAAAAACTTGTCCATTTCATTTTTAACTCGTTTTACAGGCACAGCTTGAAAATGTACTTTTTCTTTTCCCATTGCCCCGGAAACAATTTGCATTTCATCTTTTCGATAACAAGCCACATCAATTTTATACAAACCACTTCTGCCTATCGGAAAAAGAGCTGCATGCCAACCAAATAATCTTTCATCATCAAGAGGCTTTTCATAATTTTGGGTAGCATCAAGCAACATTTCAACAACACCTTCAACATTTCTGTCAGGATAAACCATTCCGGCATACTCAATTCCAAGTTTTCTTGCAATTGAAGAGCGAACTTGCGCATAATTTAAAATTTCACCTTCTATCTCTGATGATTTTACTACATCAAGCGTTAAAGTTGATAACATTGTTTCTTCTTTAATAGAAAAACCAAGTGCACTTATTAGACCGAATATTTTACCTTGTAAATATCTAAGCTTGCCCAGTATAACGTGAATTTCTTTTTCATTCCAGGTAAAATTAGGCCAACTTTTATATTGATAGATGTATTTTGCCATACTAAATCCTTTATTATACTGCAAATATACATATTATTCTCCGTATTTTTAAGGAGATTACTGTGCTTATTCTCCGCATCTTTGAGTTGCCTTAATTTATTTAAATGTATTTTGCGTTTTACCATTGTCTTTTTTGCCAAAGACACACCTTAATGACGAAAATTCATAACATCATTATTTTTCGTCATTAATTAGCTTGAGCATAATGGTTAGGATCTTATTTCTAATATTCTTGCTTTATTTGACAAGAAATTCCAAAATTCAAATCCAAAAAAAACAAACCAGCCAGCCGTCAGGCCGGTTTGAAATTTGTTATTTGTAAATCGTCTTTTCTGATTTATTCAGGTTGGGCATTAATATTTATCTCTTTATCAATTTTCCGCTTTGCTTCCTGCCCTCTATTGTAATGGTATATAGGTATGAACCCGGATTCAATTGTTTAAGATTTATTTGTTTTCCTGCCGTAACCTTTTGCGAGACTAATTTCTTTCCCTGCATATCAAACAATTCAAAAACAGCCTGACCACCATTACCTTTAAAATTAATATTTAAACTACTGATTACCGGATTAGGATATACCACAACCAGGTTGTTTTCGGATAACTCATTTACACCGGTAATATCCGAATAATATGCAATATTCTTAGATGACTTCACCCAATCATTAGTTGCTGCATCCCAGTTATAACGTGTTTCTTCTAAAAACTTATTTAACCAATCAAACCACCTGGGCACAATCAAGTCATATATGCTGACTGTTAAATCGTAAGTGTATTCGTATTTTATATAACTTATCCACTGATTTGTGCTTTCGTCCCAGTCATAATCACGAATTGATGTTTGATTTCCGTTATCATCGTAAGTGTATACGGTTTTCCCATAATTTATCCACTGATTTATGCTTTCGTCCCAGGTATAATCATTAATTGATGTTCGATTTCCGTTATCATCGTAAGTGTATTCGAACTTTCTAAAGTTTATCCACTGACTTGTGTTTTTGTCCCAGTTATAAATAACCCATGATGTTTGATTTCCGCTATCATCGTATGTGGATTCGGACTTAGAAGTATATAACCACTGACTTGTGTTTTTGTCCCAGTAATAATTAATTCTTAATGTTTGATTTCCGTTATCATCGAAAGTGTATTCGGATTTATTACCATTTATCCACTGACCCGTGCTTTCATCCAGTTTATATCCAATACCTAATGTTACATTTCCGTTATCATCGTAAGTGTATTCGAATTTTCTGTCATTTATCCACTGACTTGCGTAGTTGTCCCACCGATATCCAAGACTTGATGTTCGTTTTCCGCTATCATCGTAAATGTATTCGGATTTAGAATCATATATCCACTGACTTGTGCTTATGTCCCAGGTTGATTCAATGTATGATGTTCGTTTTCCGTTTGCATTATAAGTGTATTCGGACTTAGAAATATATAACCACTGACTTGTGCCTTCGTCCCAAACAGAATATTCAGTTTCCGATGTTATACTTCCGTTATCATCGTAAGTGTATTCGAATTTATGAACAAGTGTCCACTGACCTGTGTTTTCATCCCAGGAATAATGAGTATCTGATATTATATTTCCGTTTGCATCATAAGCGTATTCGATTTTAGAATTAATTTTCCACGCAGTAATATCTTCGTCCCAGATATAATTAATCAGGCTGTCTAAGATTTGTTTGTTAGCTGCGGCATCTTGAAAATTATTTAAAGTAGCGTTCAAATGATTTTTGTGGGATAAAACAGTATGCTTTGGATGAAACTGCTCATACATTGCATCAACGGGAAGATATTTTTTCCCATCTACTACCAAACGGTGATGTTCCATGGTCGTTTTTTGTGCAAATCCCAATGCTGTAATAAACAACACTAAACTCAATATTGTAATCTTTTTTATCATAAAGGTAAATTTTAAAAATTATTAATCATTTCTCTTGTTTACTGTATCCTGCATTTTGTCAAAGGGTTGAACTTGGTGCGTTTGGCAGAAAAGCCGGAAATTCCGATTTTTCTCATAGATGGCTCTTTTTCAAGTTCTCCTTTGTTGAATATATTTATGATGTGTCGTTTATTGTGGAACATGATTTTTGAAATTGACCCATTTGATTAATAGTCAGCCAAACGGTTTCTTCTTCCAAACGGACATCAATTTTTGTCTGTCCGTCTTCGGATTGGTATAATAGTAGTTCGCAGTTGTTCATTTTAATTTTCCTCCACAATTTTAATCTCCTCCTCCGTTAAGCCGTATAGCTTATAAACCATTTGGTCTATCTCTTTATCGGTTTTTTCTATTTCGGATTTTAGTTTTTGGGCTTCCCTCGATTCCAAAAGAAAATATTCTTCCCATTCTGCTTCCTGAGAGAGCGAGAGTTTTATTTTCTTTTTACGCAATTCTTTAATAAAATTGGAGAATGAAAGCAGATACCAGTCTTGCAGTTTTTTGGGGAGAGTTTCCATATCGAATTTACGCTGCATTGCACGTTGGAACTTAGTGACCACAGCTTGCAAAGTAGTAGTTAGCCGGGTTTGTTTTTTTGTATATTGAGCCAGTGTGGTCGTTTGTTCTTCATTGGCTTGTGGAACAGGGAAATGTTCGAAGTAAACCTTGCGAATTTCACGACGATTATTTCCTAATTCGGGGCAATTGTACCAAATCCAAAGTTTCGCTAACGATGAGTTGAATATGGCTGTTAGAAATGGTAATGAAATAGAATCATTTTGTGCTGTGAGAATAAAACTTTTGTCGTTTCCTAATATTCCACTTTCATCGTACATAAACGGAAATACAGAAGTCATATTTGGATAAATAATTTTTGGCTTGAAGAACTCTTCCAAATATGCACAGTTACGTAAATGATAAGGTGTAATACCTTTGTCTCCCCGTTTTTCCAATTTGGGATAAAATTTGTCTAAATGATTTTTAATTGCCGGGTAATCATCAATGACTATTGGTAACAATGGAGGATTCTTATCTTTTACTCCATTATGTACATTAATTAAATACTCACTACCTGTCATTCCATACGCACAAATATCCCTGCCACGCACCATCGGTTTAATAATTTCATTGCTTCTTGCATCGGCAGCAATCAGATTTTTTCTGGTTTCTTCATCAATAAAAAAAGCATTGTTAAAACCTGTTTTAATTCCATAGTTAATGCTTATTGGCAAGTCCTTCAATTCAACACCTGTTAACTTCATCTGGTTAAGCTTGTATGCCTCGTTAGCAGGTATTACTAACCAACTTTCAGATGAAAACTTAGCTATTGATTTTTTTGCATTAAAAACGATTTCCAAATCAGATGTATCCGATTTAATAGCACATACTTCTGTTGTTCCCTGATATGGTTCTTTGGTTAAAATCAATATATGAGGGTCAACAACTGCATCCGCAAATACCGGAATGCCTGGAAAATCAATCAATATTTTTGGATTAACTCTAGTGGAAAGGAATTTCCTTAAGCTCTCACCATAATTTACGCGTAACCATTTATTAGAAGTTATGTAACCTAAGTAACCTTTTATCTTCAATAATTGACAACCTCGCTCATAGAATAAACAGTATAAGTCGGCGCTTTTATTGTAGGTTTCATAGCCACATTTCGAAAGTGCATCGCTCATCTGTCCCATTGACTGGAGCTGCACATACGGCGGGTTTCCAATTACCACATCGAAACCGCCTTTGTATTCGGTACGGAATGCGTGTTCTTTAGTACATAGAAATTCCTTTTTTAGTTTTTCTATCTCTTTACTTTTAGGAAGTTTGTGTTTTATGCGGTTATTTCGGATATATTCTATTGCATTATTCAGGTAGTCTTCGTCGCGTATTTCTGATTTTCCGAACTTTTGCGTCCAGAGGGAGTTATACTTTTTCTTTCCGGCACGGGATTCGGCACCGGACGCGGTACCGGAGTCGGACTCGGTACCGTTCTCGGTCTCGGCATCGGTACCGGTACCGGACAAGGGGACATGTCCCCTTGTTCTGCCCGTAGCGCCCGTAGCGCCCGTAGCAGTAGAAGGTATCGTTATACCTTTTTCTATATTATATCTTCTTCCACTTACGGCTTTTATTTTTCCCACTATTTTCGTCAGTTCTTCTTCTTCGCACACCAGTAGCAGGTGCATATGGTCGCCACATATATTATATTCGACTATGTCAATGGGATAAATCCCATTGTTGTCAAACTTGCTTTCTTTTACTATTTCGGCAATGGTTTTCGTTATTATTATTTCATCTTGCTCATCAAGCCATATTGCATCGCCTAGTTTTACATAATTGTCGTACATTCGTTGCGAGTATCTCGAATTATGTGTTGCCGTAGTAATGTGCCACGCTTTTTTCTCTTTTTTGCTGAATACAGTAGGAAACTCTTTATTCCAGTTAAACGCTTTGTCGCCTGCAATTTCGGGGTCGTCGATTAGCGAGTTCCCGCATTTTATGTTGTTGCTAAGTGTGTTTAGTTTTCGCCCTTTTTGTGCGGTGCGCAGCCAAAGCGAGAGTTTGGCAATTTCAACCGATTCTTCGTTTATGTCGACTCCAAAAATGTTTTTTTCGAGAATATCGGTGGTTATGTCGGAGAAAACGATTGCCCCGCCAAAAAGCTGCGTACGCAATTCGTCAATTTTCCGGTGTTCATTTATTAGAAACTCCAACGCCTGATTTAAAAATGCACCCGAACCACAAGCAGGGTCGAGAATGGTTAACGTTAAAAGCCAATTGCGGTATTCATCCAGTTTTTTATCAAGTGTCCTGACAATCTCTTTTTTGCGGTTCTTTCTCCCTTTGGCGTACTCTTCGTCGATAATTTGCAGTTCATTCCGTTTTTCGTTGCACAATTTTCCAACCGTATTCTCAACAATGTATTTGGTAATGTATTTTGGTGTGTAAAAAATGCCGTCCTTTTTGCGCTTGCTTGTTGTCAAGGGGACATCTCCCGTTGTTGCGGCTATTGCCGCAATTTCGCCCAACGAATGTTCGAAAATATGCCCGAGAATATTTACATCAACATCGGTTTCAAAATCGTAATTGCTTAATTTTACTGTGTGTTCAAGTAAAATATCATCGTCAATTAAAATGTTGTCCAATATCTTATCGGGTTTAAAAAGTCCGCCGTTGTAAGCAAAAATATCATATTTTTTCCCCTTGAAACCGGTATTCATATAACCGAAATACTTTTTAAAACGCGAGTACAACGGAACATACTCGTCCAATTCGTCTTTTAATGTTTGCCACTGGTTAACAATTTGGCTGATTGAATTGGGTGGAAGTAACAACCTGTCTTCAGCAAAAAAGATAAACAGAAAACGGTCGAGCAGTTTTTGTGTTTTTTTAAAAAGAAGAAGTTTATCGGTTTCGGGATTGTTTTTTATAAGGTTATTGAAAATTGCTTCACGGAATCTGGAATAGTCGGCATACAATTTTTTAGTGATATTTTCTTCTTGCAGTACCGACGAGTTTTTTATTTTAAGTGGCAAATTGTTTAACAAATTATCTTTTGCCAAACAAAGCCACATTAACGAGAACTGTTCTTTTGTTAGGTTGAACAAATCGAAATCAACATGGTCAACGGCATCTTGAATATAAAAGCGAAGTTTTTCAAAATTCGAGGTAATCACATAAATACATTTCGGATGGTGGTTTTTGTATCCGAATGCCTGTGTTTCAATTTTATCTAAATCGGTTGTGTTGGTTCCCTTTAATTCGATTACTGCAATGGCATTTGCCAATGTGTTGTTTGCCAAGGGGGCATTTGCCAAGGGGTCATGACCCCTTGTAAGGATTGCACCGTCGGCTTTTTTACTGTTCGAGATATTTTTT
>JALUZN010000276.1 GCA_027011835.1 Draconibacterium sp.
CAATTCTCCTGTTTTATCAACTAATTAATTTAAATTTACAAAGTTAAACTAAATTTTTTGATATGATAAAGATTACATCTTTTCTGTTGGTAATATTACTTTCAATTGGCCAACTATTTGCAAAAGAAGGAATGTGGATTCCCATTCTCCTGAAAAAATACAACCTCGCCGAAATGCAACGAATGGGATTTAAACTTACGGCACAAGATATATACGATGTAAATAATGCCAGCATGAAAGACGCTGTAGTTATTTTTGGCGGAGGCTGCACCGGCGAACTCATCTCAAACGAAGGGTTGCTGATAACCAACCATCATTGCGGGTACAGCAGCATTCAAGCGCACAGCACCGTTGAACACGATTATCTAACCAATGGTTTTTGGGCAATGAATCGTTCGGAAGAGTTACCAAACAAAGGGCTATCAGTAAGTTTCCTGGAATATATGGAAGACGTATCTGACCAGATTTTTGCCGGCACAGAAAATCTTTCAGGAGAAGAAAAAGAGCAAAAAATAAAAGAGAACAGCAAAAATATTCAGGAAAAAGCAGAAAAAGACGGGAAGTTTAAAGCGCAGGTAAAACCACTGTTTTACGGCAATCAGTATTTCCTTTATGTTTATAAAATTTATACCGACATTCGATTGGTAGGCGCTCCGCCGTCGGCCATTGGGAAATTTGGCGGCGACACTGATAACTGGATGTGGCCACGGCACACAGGCGACTTTTCGCTGTTTCGGGTTTATGCCGACAAAAACAATGAACCGGCAAAATATTCGCCCGACAATGTTCCGTACAAACCAAAAAAGTTTTTCCCCATCTCGTTGAAAGGTGTACATCCCGGCGATTTTACAATGGTTTTTGGCTACCCGGGACGAACAATGCAATACTGGCCATCGCAGGAAGTAGATGTTACTATGAACCAACGCGACCCCGACCGAATTAAAATCCGCGACAAAAAACTGGCTGTTATCCGCACCGATATGGAAGCCGACCCGAAAGTAAGAATCCAGTATTCGGCAAAATATGCAGGAATAAGTAATTCGTGGAAAAAGTGGCAGGGCGAAATAAGCGGGTTAAAAAGACTAGACGCTATAGACCGAAAACTTGCTTACGAGAAAGAGTTTAAAGCGTGGGCAGAGAAAAACGGAACCTGGGAAGATGAGTACAAAGCCGTTTTCGACGGTTTTCAATCGGACTTTAAAAAGTACGACGAATATATACGTGCCAACGATTACTATTCAGAAATTGTATTCCGGGGAGTTGAACTCTTCCGGTTAGCCGGACAGGTAAACGCCATTATTAAAAGCATTGAAAAAGAGGACAATAAAAAAGTTGCCGCAACAAGAAAATCGATGTTAAACAGTATCCTCGGCTTTATGAGAAATTACAATCAACCCACCGATGAGAAACTGTTTGCAGAACTAATGCCAATGTTAGCATCCGATTTAAATAACCGGTTTTTACCCGCCTACTATTTAAAACTAATTGAGAAATACGGGCACGACAAGCTAATTGAAAAGGTGTACCGCAAATCGGTATTAACTGATACTGAGAAGTTGAAAAAGATATTGGAAAACGGTTCAAACAAACAATTAGCAAAATTAAAAAAAGACCCGGTTATTGCACTTTATGCAAGTTTTTACAATAAATACACGACAGACATTACTCCCGAGCTGCAAGCTGTTTCAGCAAAAATAAGAGCCAATATGAAAAAATATATGGCCGGAATTATGGAGATGAAAAAAGGACAACCACTTTACCCCGATGCCAATTTTACGCTGCGTGTTGCTTACGGAAAAGTCGAAGGCTATAAACCTAAAGATGGCGTTACCTACAATTACTATACAACGTTAAAGGGAATTATGGAGAAAGATAATCCGGAGATTTACGATTACGATGTTCCCGACCGATTAAAAGAGCTGTACAACAATAAAGATTATGGCCGCTACGAAGTCGATGGCGAAGTGCCGGTTTGTTTTACCGCATCGAACCACACCACCGGCGGCAATTCGGGAAGCCCGGTAGTAAATGGAGATGGCGAACTGATAGGCGTAAATTTCGACCGCTGCTGGGAAGGAACAATGAGCGACATTATGTTCGACCCCGAGCGTTGCCGCAATATTACGCTCGATATACGGTATGCCCTGTTTTTAATCGATAAGTTTGCCGGAGCCGGTTATTTATTAAATGAGATGGATTTGGTGGAATAGAACCAAATAGAGTCTGCTGATTTTATGTGATTATTGATTTAAAGTCCATTATATCAACAATATATGTTAATATCTCATTTAAATACCATGTGTTAAAATGCAAGGA
>JALUZN010000277.1 GCA_027011835.1 Draconibacterium sp.
CCGGTTAACAATAGAAACATGGTATTGACGCAGTGGCGCAGCCGCCGGCCCCGACGTTGGGAAAGCACCGCCAATTAAAATAAATTCGGAGCCACAGCACGAACAGGTACCTAAAACACCTTCGTTTTTAATTTTACACCCCTGACTAACTTCGTAGGAACATGTGGCATCGTATGCATAATACGAGTCTTCGAGCTCGCAATAAACAATTACTCCACCATATCCTACACCCGGGAAAAACATTGAATTTCCGGGAATTCGTAACTCGTTTGCAATATCTAAATTAACAGTAAACGAAAAAGGAACATTAGGCACTTGTGAGTCCTGCGTTTTCTCGCACGATACCGTAACAAGCAACAAAAGCAGAAGAAACGCAAAAAAATTCCTCGATTTTAAAAGTAACTGCATCATTTTTTCTATTTTTACTAAGAACTTCAAAAGTAGATAAATTATTGTATTTTAAGCGAAAAGAAGATGGATGATTCGATAGTAATAATACTTACCTTAATAATTGCAGGAATAGGTTTTTTTGGAAAATTAAAGAAAAAAAAGCCGGTTCAATCGGGCTCTCAAAATACAACACCACCCGAAACTTTTTGGGATTTAATTCAGGGAGATCAGAATTTGCAAAATAGCACAACAAACCCTGAACTGTTTGACGAAATGGAAGATGCCGAAGAGAACGAGCCGGTTACTGAGCCACAACAAACAACAGCGACACCGCCCGCCTATCAGTTTACTCAGGAGAATGAAGGTGCTTCCGACATTCCCAACCAATTAAAACAGGAGGTAAAAAAACCTCAATTAAAATCGAAACTCAGAGAGAATTTTTCGCTACGGGAAGCAGTAATTTATAGCGAAATATTAAACAGAAAATACTCTTAACAATGGTTCGGCACATTTCTACAAATACCTCACGAACAAAGAATTACAAAACATAGGATATTTGTCGTAATTTATAAAGAATCAGACCTTTGCGGCTTTGCGGCTTTGCGAGAAACAAAAATATTACGAAGTATTGTCTTAATACTCAAACCGGAATTCCTATTTCCTGTCGATAAGCTCGACAAAGTTTTTAGCCAGATTTTTCCGCGAATACTTTTCGTACGAGTTCGATTCTGCTTTTAACTCTCCGGCAAGAAACCGGTTAAAATAGTTTTCCAGTGTCGATTTAATTCCTTCAACATCATCGAAATTATGAGCAACTCCTGAATTTGTTTCCGAAATTATTCTTGCAAAATCGGCACCGGTTGGGCCAATGGCAAGAATAGGTCGCTGTAAAGCCATATATTCGTACATTTTCCCCGGCAAAATTCCAAGAGCATTCGGAGCATCGTTTATGGGCAATAACAGCACCTGCGACGAGCTTAACTTTTCCAATCCCTCTTTATGCGGCAAATGTTCAATTAAAATAAGGTTCTCGAAAAGATTATTCTTCTTAATATCATTGATTATCGATTCATCGGTTTGCCCTATTAACTGAATACGAATGAGTTTACCAAATTCATGATTGTTTTTTGCAAGTTCGCTCAATGCCAACCACAGCGAAGCAGGATTTCTGTCGCGGTTAAAAGCTCCGAAATGCGAAATTGTAAATGTTTTATCGAGTTTCTTTTTCTCAAAATTATAATCCAAAGGGTCGTAACCATTATTTATCGCCACCACTTTCCGGTTTCCTATTGCAGCTAAATCGGAAGCACATGTTTTACCTACGGTTACAACATGGTCGGCCTGCGACAGAACTTCACGCTCCAACTTGTGGTGCTTTTTATCTGCCCATTTTGTTAATTTGAGTTTCGAATAAAAATCGATGTCTGTCCACGGATCACGAAAATCGGCAATCCATGGAATATCGAATCTCTTTTTTAACCCGAGTGCAATCAGGTGCATACTGTGCGGCGGTCCTGTGGAGATAATTAAATCCACATCGTTCTTCTTTAAATATTTAGAAAGATATTTTATCGACGGCCGGATCCAGAATTTACGGGGGTCGGGAATAAGAAAGTTTCCCCTGATAAAAACCGACAGTTTACTTTTCCAGGTTCCCGATGAAGCTTCCGAGATATAACCGGCTTTAAACTTTGCACTTCTTTTTTTGCCCGTTATTTTCCGGTAAATATTGTAAGGTTCCCAAATGGGAGTTTTCAACTCAATTACATCTTTATGAATTTCGCTCACCAAACTTTCATCAAGAATTGAGGGGTCGGGATTTTCGGGAGTATAAATTATGGGTTGCCAGCCCAGTTCAGGTAAAAATTTCGACATCTTTAGCCAACGCATAACTCCGCCTCCCCCACTTGGAGGCCAGTAGTACGTTATTATCAAAACTTTTTTCATACGATTATAATTAGAGTCAAGAACCAAGAACCAAGAGCCAAGAGCAAGGAACTCAGAGTGAGAAATAAAAAGTATTACATCTCAATAAAGATCTCCTTTTGTAACTGCTCCGTTAAATATAAACGAACAGCAATCCGGTTTTATGCCTGTCCGAATAACTTTTTAAAGCTTACCTGTGCATCAATAATTCCTCTCAACTCCTCAATGGCTACGCGTTTTTGAGCCATTGTATCGCGGTAGCGAATGGTTACTGTATTATCGTCGATTGTTTGATGATCGATTGTTACGCAAAATGGCGTACCAATTGCATCTTGCCGGCGATAGCGTTTTCCAATCGAGTCTTTTTCGTCGTACTGGCAGTTAAAGTCGAATTTTAAATCGTTAATAATATTACGAGCAATTTCGGGTAATCCGTCTTTTTTCACCAAAGGCAGAACAGCCAGTTTAACCGGAGCCAGCGGAGCAGGAATTCTCAAAACAATTCGCGAGTCTTTTTCCAGTTTCTCTTCGGTATAAGCTGCCGAAATAATTTGCAAAAACATACGGTCGACACCAATCGATGTTTCAACCACAAACGGTACGTACGATTCATTCAACTCGGGGTCGAAATAGCGAATTTTTTTACCCGAATACTCTTCGTGTTGCGAAAGGTCGAAGTCGGTTCGCGAATGAATTCCCTCCACCTCTTTAAATCCGAATGGGAATTTATACTCCACATCAACAGCTGCATTTGCGTAATGAGCCAGCTTTTCGTGTTCGTGAAAGCGGTAATTTTCGTCGCCAAATCCGAGTGCACGATGCCAATTCATTCTGGTTTCTTTCCACTTCTCGAACCATTCGAGTTCGGTGCCTGGGCGTACAAAAAACTGCATTTCCATCTGTTCGAACTCGCGCATTCTGAAAATAAACTGGCGGGCAACAATCTCGTTACGAAAAGCTTTTCCAATTTGTGCAATACCAAAAGGAATTTTCATTCTTCCTGTTTTTTGCACATTCAGGTAATTTACAAAAATTCCCTGTGCTGTTTCGGGTCGTAAATAAATTGTTGATGCGCCCTCGGCAGTAGCTCCCATTTCGGTGGCAAACATCAGGTTAAACTGGCGAACATCGGTCCAGTTTCGCGAACCCGAAACAGGACAAACAATTCCCTGGTCGATAATTATCTGTTTTAGCTCGTCCAAATCACCGTCGTTCAGTGCTTTGGCAAATCGGGTATGCAACTCGTCGAATTTCTTTTTGTTGGCCAACACACGCGGATTGGTCTCCCTAAACTGCTGCTCGTCGAAAGCATCGCCAAATCGTTTTTTTGCTTTGGTAATCTCCTTCTCAATCTTTCCCTCAATTTTAGCCAGTTGTTCTTCAATTAAAACATCGGCACGGTAACGTTTTTTCGAGTCTTTGTTGTCGATTAACGGATCGCTAAATGCATCGACATGTCCCGATGCTTTCCAAATGGTGGGGTGCATAAAAATTGCGGAGTCGAGTCCAACAACGTTTTCGTGCAATAAAACCATACTATCCCACCAATATTTTTTGATGTTATTTTTTAGCTCAACTCCCAGTTGCCCGTAATCGTAAACAGCGCCGAGCCCATCGTAAATTTCGCTCGACTGAAAAACAAAACCATACTCTTTACAGTGTGCTACCAGTTTTTTGAAAATATCTTCTTGTGCCATTGTTATTTATTTTTGCTATTGAACGACAAAAATAGACGAAAAAATTGATTTTCACCGAAAGCAAAATATTTGTTATTTAAAAGATAAGAATTGAGCGTTAAACAGAAGAATTAATCGACCTCTTCGAAATCGACATAATCGCCTTGAGGTTGAGAACTTCCGCGTTGTGTTGTCCGATTGTTCTCTATGGTAACTTCGCCATCGCGACGCTGTTTGCGTTGATTTTGAAATTGCTGATTTTGCATTTTCTGCTGCATATTTTTTATCCCTTTATCGACCAAGAGCGGAAGTACGTACCGCGAGAACAGACGAATAGCATAATAAATTGCTGCAATTATTAATATTGTACGCAAAAAACCAACGATATATAAAATAACCAATAAATCCATTTTTAATTTGCTCACGGCCAAATAAAACAATGCATTGCCGAACTATAAAATGCAAATTTAATTTTTTTGTCAAGGTAGTTAAGCAAATATCGATTTTTTTAAAGTTGTTTAATTCAAACATAAAAAAAGAACAACGAAATGATTTCAGAATGATGAATAACCACGAAGGTATGCCTTTGGCAGAATATTGATTTCAGATTTAAGCCACTGTAGTATTCTCAAAATACATAGCTTTTTAAAAGCTAAAGCAAGATTCTCTTTTCTATTTTCGTATTACATCTCCTCCACTCGACTTCTCAATTTCTCTGATACCGGGGTCTCCGTAATATAAAATATCGCCACCACTACTGGCATGCGCATATAATTCGTCCGATACACTTACAACAATATCGGAGCCACTGCTGGTATGCACAGTACAAATTTGTGCTTCTAAATCGCCTGCTTTAATATCGCTGCCGCTACTGGCTTCGGCATACAACCGTTTTACTTTCCCCGTTAGTTTTGCATCGGCGCCACTACTTATATCAATGGTAAAATTCTTGTAATACAAGTCAATATCAACATCGCTGCCGCTGCTGGCACTTACCACAAGATCATCGCCTTTCAACGTATTTTCCGATCGAACATCGGCCCCCGACGAAGCAGAAATTCCGTGTAACTCTTTTACAGTAACATATACTCTCCTGTGCCCACTTACCGTGCAATTGAACCAGCTTCTGGTTTTTACATAAATGTGAAGAGTTCCATCGCTTACTTCTGTAATAATTTTATCAATAATGTCGTCACCCGCAACAACTTTCACCTCCTCCGATTCTCCCATTGTAATGAATAAATCAATTCCCGATGAAACTTTAATCGATTTAAAACTTTTAACTTTCCGAAACTCTGTTTTATCCGAAACTCGTGCGGAAGTTGTATGAATACTAATTGCTGCAATAAAAACTAAAAGGAACAGTGTTTGAAATCTTTTCATAATAATTGTTTTAGTTCGACTTATTAAAAACGACGTTTAATAAACGGAAATGTTACAACGCTGCAACATTTTAAATACATTACCCCCCAACGATTTTTCAATACCGGAAGATTTTGGGGTCGTTTAAACTTTTGGGTTGCCGGTTAAGATGATGCCATAATGCTACTTTTGCCTTATCGGGCGGATTTTACTCTTTTGATTAACCCAAAAAGCAAACAAAAAAACCAAGACTGCATTCGCTTCGCTCAATTCATTAAATTTTAAATCACCCATCAATACAAAAGTTGAATTGATACAAAAAAAGCTTTTTATGTTCAAACAAATTTGTGTTTCAATCTGCTTCGGGGACAAACAGTTTTGCGTATTGAATAAATCATTTTTTATGGTTTAAAGTCAGTTCATTTACGCTTTTTTTTCATAGCTTTACTGCTGTAAAACATACTTTTCCAACATATGCTAAATAGAGAGTTAGGCCTAAAAGATATTACCGAAAATCCCAAATCCATTTTCTATTTGTTAAGTAGTGAAGAGAAAGAGGAGTTGCAACATCATATATCGATTCTACATTATAAAAGAAATGAATATGTTTTTAAAGAGGGCGAAAAACCGGTGGGATTTCTGGTTTTAATTTCCGGAAAAGTAAAACTTTTTAAAGAGGGTGTTGGCGGTCGCGAACAAATCATTCGAATGGCAAAACCTCTTGGTGTAATTGGTCATCGCGCACTTTTTAGCGGCGAAAAACATATTGCATCGGCGGTTACATTAGAAGAGTCGTTGATTTGCTCGGTAAGTTCCGATTATATTTTTAAATACGCCCTGAAAAACAGCGATTTCTCGTATAAAATAATTGTTAATCTGGCAAAAGAACTGGGGTTCTCGAATGCAAGAATAGTTACTCTTACTCAAAAACATATTCGGGGAAGACTGGCCGAATCGCTACTGCTGTTAAAAGAGAAATACAGTTTTGAAAACGATGGGGTTACATTGCGTGTTTATCTGTCGCGCGAAGACATTGCCAACCTGTCGAATATGACCACCTCGAATGCCATTCGCACTCTTTCTACATTTGCTATTGAAAAAGTTATTGCCATCGACGGGCGAAAAATTAAAATCCTCGATGCTGCCCGTCTCGAACGAATTAGTAAATTGGGTTAGAGAAATACTTCACTCCTGTACATAAACCCGTTTTACCCGCTGCGAAATACCTGTTAAAATTTCGTAAGGAATTGTTCCGGCCTGTTCGGCCACTTTGCTAATCGAAATATTTTTCCCAAAAAACTCAATTTTATCTCCCGGCTTCACATTTAATCCGGTTACGTCAACCATTAACATATCCATACAAATGTTTCCAATTATTGGCACAAGTTTTCCGTTAATAAAAGCTGTGCCATTTCTGTTGCCCAGTTTTCTGTCCATTCCGTCGGCATAACCCAGTGGAATAATGGCAATTTTGCTTTTCCCCGAAACTTTTCCTTTTCGGTTATATCCTACCGTTTCGTTACTTTCAACGGTTTTAACCTGCGATACTGTGCTTTTAAAAGTACCTGCATTTTCGAGTGGAAGCCCGGTATTCGAAATGCCGTACAATCCAATTCCCAACCGAACCATTTCGAACTGTTTTTCGGGAAAGCGTTCAATTCCTGCCGAATTTAAAATATGACGGTCGATTTTATACGGGAAACCGGTTTCGAAAAGAGAGAAATACTTTTCGAATAAACGAAACTGGCTTTCGGTAAAGTGGTCGAGAGTCGGGTCGTCGCTTGCAGCAAGATGCGAGAAAACAGATTCAACTTTTACCCAACTGTTTGTTTGTAATAGTTGAATTGCCGCTTTTACCTCGCTCTCCGTTTTTAGACCGAGACGATTCATTCCCGTATCAATTTTCAGATGAACAGGGAAGTTTTGCAGCCCATTTTGCGAAACAAGTTTTATAAAATTTCTCAACAAATCGATGCAGTAAATATTGGGTTCAAGTTGGTAATCGATAATGTTTTGGAAGCTATGTTGCTCCGGATTCATTACAATAATCGGCGTTGTAATTCCGGCATTTCGCAACAAAACACCTTCGTCGGCAACAGCTACTGCCAGGTAATCGATGTTTTGATATTGCAACAATTTTGCAATCTCAACATCTCCATTTCCATACGAAAATGCTTTTACCATTGCCATAATTTTTGTGCCGGGTTTTAGTAGCCCTTTATAAATATTGAGATTGTAAACGAGTGCATTTAAATTTATCTCCAATTCGGTTTGATGTGCCTTTTGTTGGAGCATTTCCGATATTGCCTCGAATGTAAACTGTCGTGCACCTTTTATTAGAATTGCCGCCGATTTAAAACGGTCACGGTTGAAATTGTTTTTAAATCCGGCAACCGATTTAAAAAACGTTTTTTTTATTGAAAAGCAATTAGCGTACTCCGAAATATCGAGGCCAATTCCAATAATTTCGTCAACGTTCCATTCAACTAAAAGTTCGTTTACCCGCTTATACAACTCGTCTTTTTTTAAACCGGTTTGCTGAATGTCCGACAAAATAATGAGTTTGTACTGGTGTTCGCGGGCTGCCTGCTGTTGTAAAACAGAGAGCGCTATGGAGAGCGAGTTGAGGTCGGAATTGTAATAGTCGTTTACAAGCAACGAGTTGTTAATGCCCTTTTTTATTTCGAGACGCATTTCAACCGGCTCCAATTTTTCGAATTCGGGAAGCCAGGTTTTCAGGCGTGGCGAAATTACTGTTGCAGCAGCAAAACAGTGGCACGAATTTTCGATTGACGAATCGTCGGTAAAAGGAATTGTAAAGTTGTATTTTTCTCCGTTTTGCAC
>JALUZN010000278.1 GCA_027011835.1 Draconibacterium sp.
GGAAATATGTGGGGTGCGAAAGCGGAACATGCCCCATAAAATCGGTGTGGTACTGGAGTACACTTTGGGGAACCGTTGTGGGATATTTAATTGGCGATTTTATGGTTGATATAATTAATAAAGTAAATAAACGAAAAAGTAAGGAAAATGAGCGGGAAGTTTAATAGCATTATTAATTCGAAAAGACCGGTATTGGTCGATTTTTATGCCGACTGGTGCATGCCTTGTAAACAGGTAACACCAATTTTGAAACAGGTAAAAGCGGAATTAAAAGATCAAGTACGTATTATAAAAGTGAATGTGGATAAAAATCCGGCAATTGCCACGAAATTTCAAATCCGGAATATTCCCACACTTATTCTTTTTAAAGAGGGAGAAGTGAAATGGAAAGTTGCAGGAGTACGTCAGAAATCTGAAATAGAGGCTGTTGTCCGAAACAATATCGATTAAACAGCAGCGTTTGTCCTAGCAACAAATTTTTATTCGATGGTTTATGCAAACCATATTGTTTCCCCCAAAAGCGATGTAGGCTAAATACATTCAAAAGCAAAAACAGAAGAATTGAATGTTCGACAAAAATGTTGTTTCTCAAATCTAAAAGTCTAATTTTACACCATGAAACAAGCCATACTCATCATTTTAGTAGCTTTTTTTGTTTTCGGATGTAAAGAGAAATACACACCAAAACCCAAAGCCTATTTCAGAATTGATTTTCCAAAGAAAACCTATCACCGGTTAAACAAAGATGGATTTCCATACAATTTCGACATTCCCGATTATTCAAAAATTGTTCACGACACCCGAAATCCTAACCAACCATATTGGATTAACATTGTAGTACCTGCAAACAAAGCGGTTCTACACCTTTCGTATTACAACCTGAAAAATTCAAAGAACAGAAAAGAACTGGCCGAATTAATGGAAGAGAGCCGGCGGCTGGCATACAAACACTCGATTAAAGCCGATGCAATTGATGAACAAATATTTATAAATCCGGGAAGGAAAGTTTATGGAACAATATACAAGATTAAAGGAAATGCCGCCTCGCCCTATCAGTTCTTTCTTACCGACAGTACTACCAATTTTTTACGCGGCGCATTTTATATAAACGAAGTTCCAAACATTGACTCGTTGCAACCGGTTATCGATTTTATTGAGCCCGACATTATTCATTTAATAGAAACTACAAACTGGAAATAATGCCTTTTGCCGAAAAAATAGCAACGAAAGCAGGTGTTCTGGGAATCTGGAAATTCGACGAACCCCTTTCATCGTTAATTTCTCAATTTTCGTTTACACCTGCCGAACAAGCAGAATTCGACAAAATAAAAAACGAGAAACGAAAAATAGAGTACCTCGCCACACGGTTATTATTGCAACAATTAGTAAATAAAAAGTGTGAAATTGAATATTTAAAATCGGGGAAACCTCAGCTTAAAAACAACAACCGGAACATTAGCATTTCGCACTCGGCCAATTTTGTTGCAGTCATTCTTTCTTCCCAAAAAGTTGGAATCGATATTGAAAACAGTAGCCGGAACATTGAAAAATTAACAGGTAAATTTTTGCACAAAAAAGAGATAAGCGAGATTGAAAAAGCTGAAAATAAACAATTTGCAACAATTTTATACTGGTGCGCAAAAGAAGCTCTTTTTAAATGCACCGATGATGATGGAATTCAATTTAACAAGCAGATAATCATTCACCCTTTCGACATAAAAATAGAGCAAAACTTTACCGCTACCCTCGACAACAAAAAACAATTTAAACTTTGGCACCTGATTTACGAGAACAATATTATTGTAACATGTGTTGAATAAGAAAACATATTTTTCGCAAAGCGGAATAATTATCTATTTTTAACAAAATGAAACAGACAGAGAATCAAATATTAATCATTTTCGGGGCATCGGGCGATTTAACAAAACGTAAATTAATTCCGGCACTTTACAGCTTATTTGTTCAGAATTTACTGCCCGAAAAGTTTGCGGTTTTGGGTGCATCGCGCTCTCCGTTAACCGACAATCAATTCAGAAAAAGAGTAGAAGAGTTTTTACCAAAAGAGGAACAGGTAGCCGAATTTAAAAAGCTGCTTTTTTACCAACCGGTTGAAACCAACAGAATTATTGATTTTGTGCCGCTAAAAAAACGGCTAAAACAGCTATCAACCGATTTGGAGATTGAAAAAAACTATATTTTCTATCTCTCTACCCCACCCTCGCTTTACGAAGTTATTCCGCGCTTGCTCTCTAAAAATAAACTAAGCAAATCGTCGAAACACTTTCGGCGGCTAATTGTAGAAAAGCCTTTTGGCACAAATCTCGCTTCTGCCAAGGAATTAAACACAAAACTGTTAAACTATTTCGACGAGGAGCAGATTTACCGTATCGACCACTATTTGGGAAAAGAGACTGTACAAAATATGTTGGTTACCCGTTTTTCGAATGGCATTTTCGAGCCACTTTGGAACCGGAACTATATTGAGCGTGTTGAAATTACTTCGGCAGAAAGTCTCGGGGTTGAAGGTCGCGGAGGCTACTACGACCACTCGGGAGCATTACGCGACATGCTTCAAAACCACCTTTTGCAACTTGTTGGGTTTGTTGCTATGGAACCACCTACGGTAATCGATGCCACTTCAATTCGAAACGAAACGATTAAAGTTTTCCAATCGTTACGCCCCATTCCCGAGAATCGCATTGTCGACCACGTTATTCGCGGACAATACACCAGTTCGAAGATAAAAAATAAAAATGTTGCCGGTTACCGCGAAGAACCGGGTGTAGATCCGAAATCGAGAACTGAAACATTTATTGCGCTTAAATTTTATATCGATAACTGGCGTTGGGCCGATGTTCCGTTTTACATCCGTACCGGAAAAAAAATGCCCACAAGAGTTACCGAAATTGTTATTCACTTTAAAAGTGTTCCTCATCACCTGTTCGATTCGGGAAACAATCAGGCATCGACAAACAACCAACTTATTATACGAATTCAACCCGACGAAGGAATTTTACTAAAGTTCGGGATGAAAACTCCGGGTGCAGGTTTCGATGTGCAAACGGTAAACATGGATTTTCACTATTCCGATTTAACAAACACCACTGTTCCGGCTGCATACGAAAGACTGTTACTCGACTGCATGCAGGGCGACGCAACATTATATGCACGCGGCGACGGTGTGGAGGAAGCGTGGAAATTTGTTCAACCCATAATTAATGCATGGGAAAACAACCCCGAAATGCCAATATACGGATACCCGGCCGGAACATGGGGACCGGAAGAATCGTTCGAGCTTATTCCAAATGCCGAATGGCGCTTTCCGTGTAAAAACCTAACCGACGACGGATTATATTGCGAATTATAAATGTTTTAATGATACATAGATTGTTAGATTATTAGATTGCTAGATTAATAGATTTTTAGATGTTTAGGTTATTAGATGTTTTGACACGAGACAAAAATTAAACTGCTGAATCAACTTTTTTTACAACAATATTTAGTCTCTTTACTGATTATAAGCACAATACAAAGCACAACGAAACATTAATAAATATCGATACTCATTAAATTCAAAATAAAATGACAACAGAAACTGAAGTTAGAATTTTTGAAACGCCAAAAAAAGTTTATAAAGCAATTGCGAAAGAGATTGTAAAACATGCTCAAAAAACAAACCAGCCCCGATTCGACATTGCTCTTTCGGGAGGAAATTCACCCAAAGGACTCTTTAAAAAGATGAGTAAAAAATACCGTGATTTAATTCCCTGGGACAGAATTCACTTTTGGTGGGGCGACGAACGGTGTGTTTCGCCACACGACGCAGAAAGTAACTATAGAATGACAGTGGATTACCTGCTGTCGAAAATTAATATTCCAAAAGAGAATATACACCGCATAAAAGGTGAAAGAAATCCGGATGAAGAGGCTAAAAGATATTCGGAAGAGATAACATTAAACTTAAATTCACGAAATGATATTCCTGTTTTCGACCTGATTATTTTGGGAATGGGCAGCGACGGACATACAGCATCAATCTTTCCAAACCAAATGGAACTTTTAAATACTGAAAAAATTTGCGAGGTGGCTCAACATCCCAATTCAGGACAAAAGCGGATAACGCTTTCCGGCCGGGTTATTAATAACGCCAACCGGATCTTTTTTCTGGTTACCGGAGAGAATAAAGCAATACGTATTTCAGAAATTATGAACGATACCGATGCTGCAAAACAACTGCCGGCATACCATATATCGGCAAACAGCGGGAGATTGATTTGGTTCCTCGATGACGCGGCAGCCTCAAAAATATAAACGGTTTATTCCACGGGTTTAAGTTTCAGAATTTCGGTTCCAAACTTCTCTGTTTCGGCAACTACCTGCTCAACGCACCCCGATGTTAACTCGCAACCAATTACATGGTCGCCGGCATCGGGGAAAGCAACTTTCCGTTTATAGTCGGGTTGAGTTCCAAGTTGTTTAAACATTTTTAATTCGGCACTTACTTTTACCGTCTCGTCCTGATGCTCTTCGTCTTTATAATAATATCCTAAGAATACGGGTGCAGTAACCCGTTTAAAAGTCTCTTTATTCATTGTTAAATCGACAAGTTGCTGCAAATAAACAACGGCTTCCATTCTGTACTTACAATTCCAGTACTGGCAATCTTTCGAGTCGAAATCGTCGTTGGTAATCCGGTACTTTCCACCAACAACTTTTCGTCCTATTTGCAAACCCCAGGGTTTTGAGAGCAAAAACGACCCGGCTTCGTTTATACGTACATTGGGCGAAAATAAAATTAATGCGTCGACATATTCGGGAAAGACAGCAGCCAGCTGCAAGGCAAGAGTTCCTCCGGTTGATGTTCCCATAATAATTACCTTTTTCCCCAATGCCCGTGCTACCATTAATCCCTGCTTTGCCGACTCCCACAACCTGTCGGGTGTCATATCAATTAAAGGGTCGTCGGTAACAATTCCGTGCGATGCAAGGCGCGGAAGATATAAATTAAAGCCAAACTTCTTAGCAAACTTTACGTGAGTAGGATAACCCTCGTACCACGATGCAGAAAAACCGTGCAGATATAAAACGCAGTAATCGGTACGCTCTTTTACCGAATCGTTTGCCCAAATTATCCGGGTCTCGTTATCGGGTTTAATTTGTAAACCTGCGTCGTTCTTTTTCACATAAGCTTCAATGTTGGCAATACTTCCCGAAATTGTGGGTAAGTCGGTACTCATTTTTGCTTTTTCGGGTTTCGGGCCAAATAAATAGACTACTATTGCGAGCAAAACAACAGCTCCTAAAAAACGTTTAATCTTTCTCATATCGTTATATTTACTATGAAGATGTTTAAAATCAAAAAGACATTAAAAATATTGTGCGATTTCAAATCTACACAAATATATTAAATCTGCCATTTGTATTTTCACCAGGTATTAATTAATTGTGCTGACAGTACCCTATAAATTTCTATAATACACTGAATTTTTATGTTAATTAAAACAGATTATCCAACCTGTTTTTGTAATTTTGAACACAACAGAAAGCAGAAACAACCATGAACAGAAAACTTACACTCCTAATATTAGTTTTGCTTTTCATTGTCGGGCAGGCCGGCGCCCAATCGGTAGGACTGGTTTTAAGTGGTGGCGGAGCAAAAGGTCTGGCACACATTAGCGTAATTCGTGTTTTGGAAGAGAACAATATACCAATAGATTATATTGCTGGCACTTCGATAGGTGCGATTATTGGTGCTTTGTATGCAGCCGGTTATACTCCCGACCAAATGGAAGAGCTTTTTCGGTCGGAAGATTTTTATTTCTGGTCGACCGGAAAAATACAAAAGGAATTTCGCTACTATTTTAAGCAACCCGAAACACAGCCTTCGTGGATTCAGCTTCGTATAAAAAAGAAAGACGATAAACTAAAACTCATTCCGCCTACAAACATAATTCCCGAAGAGCAGATGGACTTCGCTTTTATGGAGATTATGGCAGCCACAAATGCAGCCTGTAAATACAATTTCGACAGTTTAATGGTTCCATTTTTTTGTATTGCTGCCGATATAAACAGCGGAAAACCGGTAGTTCTGAAAAAGGGTGATTTGGGTGAAGCCATTCGTGCGTCGATGACCGTTCCATTCTATTTTAAGCCCATTGAGATTGATGGCAAGTTACTTTTCGATGGTGGAATTCTGAATAACTTTCCACACGATATTATGAAGCAATCTTTTAAACCCGATATAATAATTGGGCATAAAGTTGCCAAGGGGTTAAAAGATGCCGATTCCGACGACCTTCGTCAACAAATATCGAACCTGATTATGCGCCCTACCGACTATGAAATTTCCGCAAAAGAGGGAATTCTCCTCACAACAAAATTCGACAATGTGAGCTTATTGGATTTCCATAAAATAAATTCGATTTTAGAAGCAGGCACAAAAACCGCCGAGCTGATGATTGACAGCATAAAAACCCGAATAAAAAGGAGAGAACCAACATTGTTGCTTGCAAAGAAAAGAGCAGCTTTTAAAGCAAAAAAACCGGAAATATTTTTTCAAAACATTCAGGTTCAGGGGGTAAAAGATCCAATGCAACGAAAATTTATTATTCAATCGATAAAACATAACCGCGATATAATTACCCTTTCGGAATTTAAAAGAGAGTATTTTAAACTTATTGCCGACGAACACATAAAATCGATTAGGCCAATTTCGCGATACAATGCCGAAACCGGTTATTTCGACCTGCATTTAAAAGTGGTTCCCGAAAACAAAATTGAGGTGAATATTGGCGGTAACATTTCGACGAAACCTATTAATCAGGGGTTTGCCAGCTTTGCATACAGAACGTACAAAAGCCGTGCTTACCGATTATCGTCGAACATCTATTTTGGGCGATTTTACAGCTCGTTTAAAATTGGAGGCCGTATCGACTACCCCACAAAACTCCCCTTTTATCTGTCGGGTTATTCTACTTTTAACCGCTGGGATTTTTTCTCAAGCAGCTCCGAACTGTTTTTCGAAGATGTTCGCCCACCTTTTATTATTCAAACCGAAAATAACCATCGGGTTGAGATTGGGTTTCCACTCGGATTACACGGGAAAGTATTTGCAAACACAACCTATTTGTACTCTTCCGACAACTATTATCAAACCGATGTTTTTAACAAAGACGACGAACCCGACGAAACAACATTTGAAGCTTTTGTGACACAATTGGGTATTGAAAACTATTCGCTCAACTACAAACAGTTTGCTACCAGTGGTGCCAACCAATTTATTTCGGCAAAATATATTTATGGGAAAGAGACCGATATTCCGGGAACCACATTAAGTACAAAAAGAAAAACAAGCGTGAATCACAGCTATTTTTTATTAAAAGCTCACTCGACAAAATATATTAATTTAGGAAAACGATTTACGTTAGGAGGAACTTTAGAAGGCGTCTTAAGCAATAAAAATCTGTTTCAAAACTACAGGGGCACCAAGCTTTCTGCTCCGGGATTCTATCCTACACCGCATAGCAAATCGTTGTTTATCGAGAACTTTCATTCGAACAATTATGTTGCAGGAGGATTAAGTGCGCTTTTCAATATTAATTCGGCAATGCACTTACGGGTTGAAGGGTACGCTTTTGCCCCTATTTTTGAGGAGTTGCAAAACCACGATGACAACACAGCATATAAAAGCATTCAACCGTTCGAAAACTTCTACTTTCAAGGAATGGCCGCCCTGGTTTATCAAACCAATGTGGGCCCCATCAGTTTAATGGTTAATTATTACGACAAAAAGAACAGTACCATTTATACAACATTAAACTTCGGGTATATTCTGTTTAACAAACGCGGGTTATAATATATCGATTGATGTAAGCGATTTACAGAATTTTAAGCTGTTGCTTTTGCCTTATTGGGCTGAGTTCACTTTTTAATTTCGTTTTTATTTTTTCCGGTCCACCAACCGAGACCATCGTCGCGAATTGAATTTTTCTCCCCGTCATTGCCACAACGAAGAGCCGCCTCTCTTAACTTTAAAACCAACTGTTCGCCAACTGTACGCACCTACAACAGTGTTATTTCTTACAGGGCAAACTTATACTTTCATATTTAAAACTTTAAGGAGATAATCTTATTGGCAAAACTTGTTGGAGTTTCCATTACACCCATAGTTCTATATGCC
>JALUZN010000279.1 GCA_027011835.1 Draconibacterium sp.
ATAAAGGAATAACCGAGAAGGTAACTATTAACGGAGATGAGATAACAGGATGGAAAACAACTCCACTACCTCTCTATAAAGCAGATGTGGATGGATTTAAATTTTCAGATGCCATAAAAGGTGTTCCTGCTTTTCACAGAGTTAAATTTAATCTTGATAAAACGGGAGATACCTTTCTCGATTTTACTAAATGGGGGAAAGGTGCAGCTTGGATTAACGGTCGCTCATTGGGAAAATTTTGGAATATAGGGCCTCAACAAACACTCTATCTTCCCGGTCCATGGTTAAAAAAGGGAGAGAATGAACTTGTCGTTTTCACCTTGGAAGATACAGGAGTGCGCACTCTTAAGGGATTGACTAAGCCTATACTCGATGTTTTAGGTAAAGATATTAATGCAAAGGAACGGCCAAAGCGTGATAACAGTAAGACTCCAGTTCTGGATAAAGGAGATGCTATTTTTGAAGGCTCAATGGAGAAGAAGGGGGGATGGCAAACATTCACATTCGACAGACCAAGGACTCTTCGTCATCTGGCATTAGAAACATTAAGCTCCTATGGCGATAATTCCTCCTGTCTCTCGGAGCTTAATTTGATTGATGGTAATGGAAAGAAGATACCGAAAGATACATGGAAAGTTGTCTATGCAAGTTCTGAAGAGAAGGATGGTAACGAAGGGTATGCTGATAATCTGATTGATGGTAACTTGAGTTCATACTGGCATACCGAGAGTCAATCGAAACAACCTGCACATCCCCATGTTGTTATAATTGATTTAGGTGAGATAATGACAGTTAAAGGAATTAGGTTGAGGCATCGTAATATAACTCAGCCCGGTGTTGTGAAAGCCTTTCGAATTTATGGCAGACCTCAGTTTTTCGTGTTTAAATAGAGTTTGCTGAAAAGCTCAGATGTGCCTGTATTTGGACTTTGTGAAGTGCAGATGTATATAAACTTCAAATAGTATCTGGCTGTGTGTCATGTGCTTAATGTTTATTGGCAGATTATAAATAGTTATAATCGATGAGAACTGATATCTCCTTCTAAACTCAATTTCCTATGGTTTCCTGAGAAGAGGAATGACTTTCAATCTCCAATAACACCACCGTACAACCTAATTTTTAAGTTTGTGTTGTAATCGGCAGTGTTTTAGTCGATTGTAACCGTTAAAGATTTTATTACATCGAGCTTAAATATCTGATATATTTACAGAATGAAGTTAAACAGATACAAATGGCTGCTCTTTCCTGTTCTTGCAATAGTAACATTTGCAATTACCGAAATTGCGCCGTATAACCGGCATTTTGTCGAGGTGGTTTATTCGCAGGCAATTTATCCGGTTGTTGCTTCTGCTCTTTCGGCGGTTAGTACTATTTTCCCTTTTTCGCTCGACGATATTTTCTATGTTTTTCTTGTTGTAGGAGCAGTTGTTTTACTTCTGTTTTTAGTTTTTCGAAAAATTGCATTTAAAAGAGCCGGGAAAATAGTTCTGAATTTTTTAGCTGCTGTTTATCTGTTTTTTTACCTGTTTTGGGGGTTTAACTATTATCGCGAGAATGTGAATAGTCGCCTGAATATTGCTGAACAGAAACCCGATACCGAAGAATTTCTTCAGCAACTCGAGTGGTTAATTTCGGCAACAAATCAATCGTATTGTAAATTTAATAACTTCGATAAACCTACCATTGATTCGTTGGTTGAGGTATCGTACAAAAAGTGTTCGCGAGCACTGAAACTAAAGTATCCGGCTGGCTCGCGGAAAGATAAAGGAATTACATTCAGCCGGTTTTTTGCAAGTGCCGGCATTTCAGGTTATTTTGGCCCTTTTTTTAATGAAGTACATGTAAATACAAACATTCTGCCCATCGAATATCCATTTGTTTTGGCACACGAAAAAGCTCACCAGTTTGGTGTAACCAGCGAAGCCGAGGCTAATTTTTACGGGTGGCTGGTCTGCTCGCAAAGCAACTCAAAACAACTTCGGTATTCGGCTAATTTATATGTGTTAAAGTTTTTTTTGTTTCAGGCAGTTGGCCTAAACGGGTATAAAGAAATTGTTTTAAAACTAAACAAAAATGTAAAAGACGATTTCCTAAGAATTCAAAAACATTGGGACAAACTGGAAAATGAGAAAATAAACCGCGTCGCCTCGAAAGTTAACGACACCTATTTAAAAACAAACAAAGTAGAAAAAGGCGTTGATGACTATTACGGAGTGGTTAAGTTTGTTATGGACTTTAGGCTCGATTCTGCTTTTCACGAGAAATATGGATTGTCGTTCAACTAAAATCTTCTACTTTTGATTGCTGAATTTAAATTAAATATGCACACCGAACCATGAAAATTACACCAATTTCGGCAGGCCATTTACACTGCGACGGAGGGGCACTTTTTAGTGTAATTCCAAAAGTTTTATGGAGCAAAGTATATCCGGCCGACAATCAGAATTTTACCCGGTTAACCATGCGCTGTTTGTTAATTGAACAGGGAGCACAAAAAATTTTAATTGAAGCCGGAGTTGGAAATCACTACCCGGAGAAGTACTTGAAAAACAATGGAATTGTTGCTGGTAACCATTTGGAAAAATCGCTCGAAGATTATGGTGTTGCTCCGTCGGAAATTACCGATGTGTTTTTTACGCATTTACACTGGGACCACTGCACCGGGGCAGTAAAAAATGTCGATGATAAATTGCAACTCACATTTGCAAACGCAAAATTGTGGTGTAGCAAAACACAATGGGAGCATGCAAAAATTTCGAATGCACGCGAAAAAGCAGCCTACCATAGCACAGTGCTGAGTTTTATGAATAACTCGGGAAAACTGAATTTTGTTGAAGAAGAAGGTCAGCTTTTCCCAAATTTTAATGTCCGTTTTTTCGACGGGCATACGCCGGGACAAATGATTCCGCACATAAAATACCACGATAAAACACTGGTTTATACGGCCGATTTAATTCCTACAGCTGCAAATGTTCCACTCCTCTGGCTGGCGGCATACGACCTGTTTCCCGAAACAGCATTAAAAGAGAAAGAGCAGTTTTTAAATGAAGTGGCAGAAAAAAATTACATCCTCTTTTTTGAACACGATTTTTATACCGAATGTGCTACTCTGAAAAAATCAGAAAAAGGGGTAATTCTTAATACCCGGGTCCGTTTTAACGATATGTTTTAATGCAATGTTTTTTACCGATGTCTTTAATCAAATAATTTCGTTGAGGTTTTGCCTCGGGTTTTTCTATCATCTCCGCTGAGATTCTGTGGAGATTGGATTGAGTATTGTGATGGCGGAGAGCCCAAAGCCAGTTCGCGGCGACGGCCTCGGTCGGTGAGCCGGAAAACAAGCGATAACGACGTTAAAAAATTACTGCTGTTTGAGGAGGTTACGACGAGTTCAGTAATTTTAGTCGTTATTGCGTAGCTTTTCCGAGTGAAGCGAACGCAGTCTTGGCCTTTTTGTTTACTTTTTGGGCTAAGCCAAAAAGTAAAATCCGCCCGATAGGGCAAAAGTAACATCATGGCATCACTCTGACCGGCAACCCAAAAGTTTAAATGCCCATGGAAATCTATTTAAATATTGTACCAATCTGAATTATGACGTGAGCCAATGTTTTGTGCCCATTTTTCTCTAAGTGAATTTATTAGGCAACTTATTCTTTATAGAACACCAAAATATTTGAGAATAGAAATTGGTTGGTTTGTCAGAACCGATAGCTTAACTTGGAACGGGCTCTTTACAGAACTGAAAATTACATGCATTTTTCAACGAAAAAATAGTAATTTAGAAGCTTTTCAGTTACCATAAAATGAATATAAAATCGACAGTAGAGTTAAATAACGGAGTAAAAATGCCGTGGCTCGGACTTGGTGTTTTTCGTGCTGCAGAAGGTGGAGAGGTAGAAAATGCAATTGCCGCTGCATTAAAAGCAGGTTACCGAAGTATCGATACGGCAGCGGTTTACGAAAACGAAAAAGGAGTTGGCGATGCCATAGCAAAAAGTGAAATTCCTCGAAAAGAGATTTTTCTGACATCGAAAATATGGAATCCCGAGCAGGGGTATCAGTCAACGTTTAAAGCATTTAACAGGAGTCTTGAAAAACTTCAAACCAATTATCTCGACTTGTATCTTATTCACTGGCCCAAAGGAGAGCGTTCTGTCGAAACGTGGAAAGCAATGGAGGAGCTTTACGAAAGTGGTAAGATACGTGCCATTGGCGTAAGTAATTTTTTGGAGCACCATTTAAACGAACTGCTTGAAAATTGCAAAATTGTTCCTGCCGTAAATCAAATCGAGTTCCATCCCGAACTGGTACAACCTCAATTACTTAACTATTGTAAATTGAAAAATATACAAGCTGAGGCGTGGCGCCCAATAATGAAAGGTGCGGTAAACAATATTGAACTTTTACAAAAACTGGCCAAGAAATACAATAAAACAGCTGTGCAAATTGTTTTGCGCTGGGACATCCAAAAAGGGGTGGTTACCATCCCAAAATCGGTTACTCCGCAACGAATAATTTCTAATGCCGATATTTTCGATTTTACATTAACCAACGACGAAATTGCCGAGATTGACCAACTCGATAAAAACAGACGTCTTGGCGGATATCCCGATTTTATTACGTTTTAAAACTTTTCTTAATGAAACAAGCATTTCTTACTCTCATCCTTTTTAGTACAATTACAGCATTTTCGCAAATTCAGAAAAACAATAAAAGTGCGCTGACCATTGAAAAAATAATGCAAAATCCCGACAAATGGGTGGGCACCTCGCCGTCGGGAATTTACTGGAGCGAAAACGGTGAAACCGTTTATTTTAACTGGAATCCGGAGCACGATACTCTTTCGTCGCTCTATTCGTATTCGTTAAAAACGAAAAAAATTGAAAAAGTTCCGCTGGAGATAAAACGTAAACTTCCATCGAAATATGGCGATTATAACTCGACAAAAACAGAAAAAGTATATACCCGTAACGGAAATATTTATCTGTTAAACATCGAAACAGGAGTTGAAAAACCGTTAACCGACTGGCTGGAATATGCTTCGTCGGCAGCATTTGCAATTAACGATTCGCAGATTTCGTTTCGAAAAGACGACAACCTGTTTTTAATCGACCCCAAAACAGGGCTGATTCGACAGATTACCAATTTTGTTGAGGACGAAAAGAGGGAGGAGCACAAAAGCAGCGGGCAGGCAAAGTGGCTCGAGGAGCAGCAACTCGAACTTTTCGACGTGTTAAACGAAAGAGAGGCAATGCGTAAAGCACGGGAATACCGCCGTAATAAAGAGAAACCGGTTACTCCCGAAAAAATATATTTAGGCAAAAAACGGTTGGGCGAAATATCGATGAGTGCCTCGGGGTCTTTTGTTATTTACAGTACCTATAAAAGTGCTTCGGGAAATAAACCGACTTCGGTTACACACCACGTAACAAAATCGGGGTACACCGAAGAGCAAAAAGCACGCCCCAAAGTGGGTGGCGCGCAAACTAAAGTTTCGATGGGGATTTTTGATGTAAAGAATAATAAAACCATCGAAATTAATACTTCTACCATTCCCGGATTAAAAGATTTACCCGATTACCTGAGCGATTACCCCGGCAAAATGCCGGAAGATAGTGCTAAAAGAGCGAAGCGTGCAATAAATTTATTGGGCCCGGTTTGGAACGAAGCCGAAGATTTGGCTGTGGTTGTAGCTCTTTCGGCTGATAATAAAGACCGCTGGATTTTACTGCTCGACCCGGCAACCGGAGAGCTCGACTTGCTCGACCGCCAGCACGACGACGCGTGGATTGGCGGCCCGGGAATTGGCGGTTGGGGATTCTCGACCGGCGAAATTGGCTGGATGCCTGACAATAAATCGGTGTGGTTTCATTCCGAAGAGTCGGGGTACTCGCATTTGTATGCCGTTACTATCGATACAAAAGAGAAAAAGGCACTTACAAGTGGTAATTTCGAAATTTCGAATGCATCAATCTCGAACGATAAAAAGAGCTTCTATTTTACGGCAAATAAAGTACATCCCGGGGTAAAACATTTTTATAAAATGCCGGTGTGGGGCGGTCGTCTTACACAAATTACTTCGGTTGATGGTGGTAACGAAGTTACGCTTTCGCCCGACGAAAAACAGCTTGCAATCCGGTTTTCGACAGCAAATAAACCGTGGGAGCTTTATCTTCAGGAAAACAAAAAGGGCGCGAATGCAGTTCAAATTACCCACTCAACAACCAACGAGTTTAATAAATACAACTGGCGAATGCCCGAATTTATAACCTTTAAAGCCAACGATGGCGCAACGGTTTATGCACGATTGTACCGCCCCGAAAATAGCGAGAAAAACGGGCCGGCAGTAATTTTTGTTCATGGAGCCGGTTATTTGCAAAATGCCCATAAGTGGTGGAGCAGCTACTTTCACGAGTACCAGTTTCATAATTTTTTGGTTGATAACGGCTATACGGTTTTAGATATCGACTATCGCGGAAGTGCCGGTTACGGGCGCAACTGGCGAACAGGAATCTACCGGAATATGGGCGGAAAAGATTTGTCGGATAATGTTGACGGAGCAAACTATTTGGTTGAGGAATATGGAATCTCGCCACAACGAATAGGGTTGTACGGCGGTTCGTACGGCGGTTTTATTACGCTTATGGCTATGTTTAAAAACCCCGAAACATTTAAGGCCGGAGCAGCACTTCGCTCGGTAACCGACTGGGCGCATTACAACCACGGCTACACGGCAAATATATTAAATACGCCGGTTGAAGACAGTTTAGCGTATGTTCGCAGTTCGCCAATTTATTATGCCAACGGTTTGCAGGGAGCACTGTTAATGTGCCACGGAATGGTCGACGATAATGTTGAGTTTCAGGATATTGTGCGCCTAACCCAACGATTAATCGAACTGGGAAAAGAGAACTGGGAACTGGCTGTTTATCCGGTTGAATGCCACGGATTTGTTGAGCCAAGCAGTTGGACCGACGAATATAAACGTATTTTTAAGTTGTTTGAAGAGAACTTAAAACCACTGCTTCTTTCGAAATAAAAGAACCCCGAGAATAGAAAGCAGCAGCGATGATAAAATAATTGCCGGCATTGCCCAGCTTGCATTTTCCATCGAGTTCGGAACGTTCATTCCAAAAACACTTGCTATTAAAGTTGGTATCATTAAAATAATCGAGATTAAAGTCAGCTGTTTCATCACAACATTGAGGTTGTTCGAAATTACCGAGGCAAATGCATCCATCATTCCGCTTTGAATATCGGAATAAATTTGTGCCATTTCCAATGCCTGTTTATTTTCGATAAGTGCATCTTCGAGCAGGTCTTCGTTAATTTCTGAAGTCACTTTTTTCGAGTTTCGCAGGCGTGCTAAAACAATTTCGTTGGCTTTTATCGATGTAATAAAATAAACCAGACACTTCTCCATTTTTAGTAACTTGTTGAGTTCCCGGTTTTTAATCGATTTTTCAAGGTCTTGCTCAATGGCAGCAGTTTGTTGATTTACCTGTTTCAGATATTTTAAATAGATATTTCCTGAACGGAGGAACAACCGCAAAATAAAGTTAATGTTGTCGGTTATCTGGTGGTACTGTCCTCTAAACGGCGAGTGCTCTTCCATAGGTAAAATCTCGTTGTCGCGTAAACAGAGGGTTAGTGTAAAATCATCGCTAATAAAAACTCCGAGTGGAATGGTTTGAAACGGTACTCCGTTGTGTTCGTTGGCAATTGGAATACGCATAATTACCAACGACCAGGTATCGTCAAATTCAACACGAGGCCGTTCGTCGGCATCTAAAATATCGTTAATAATGTCTTGTGGTAATTTAAATTCGTTCGACAGGCGTTGAATTTCGTTGGCATTTGGTTGAATAACGTTTACCCAACAACCTTTCTCCGATTTGGCTATCTCTTTGTAGCCTCCAAAAGTTTTAAAAATTTTAATCATTTTTCTCCTCCACTTTTAATTGCAAGGAGAAATGGAACTACTCCCTACAAATAGTTTATCGTACTATATTCACCAGGATACGGGTCTGATTCCATTTTTTAATTAATTTTTAATTTGCCTGACAAAGGTAATTTTTTAATGATGCGATAAATTAAATAAACTTAATTTTTTTTGAAATAGGTAAAAAAATAAAAATAGGAAATCGTTTTCGGGTTACCTTTGACGCTGTTAATTTT
>JALUZN010000280.1 GCA_027011835.1 Draconibacterium sp.
ACAACATGCTTATAAATATTTTTCTATTTATGATGAATTTCATTCTTCTCTCTTTGTATTGAAACGCCTTACCGGCACGCTAATGACTCTGATTTTACTAACAATGGCTATCTCTTCACAAATAAATTTTTAAACCGGTCTAACACATCGTAAACACAAGGAATAACAATAAGCGTTAACAATGTCGAAGTTATTAATCCGCCAATTACGGCCAGTGCCATTGGCGAGCGTAACGAAGCACTTTCGCCAAACCCAATTGTTAAAGGTAAAAGTGCCAAAACGGTTGTTAAACTGGTCATTATAATTGGCCGGATTCGTTGTTGCCCGGCCTGCAAAATGGCCTCTTTTCTGTTCAGTCCTTCGCGTATTAACTGGTTTATCCGGTCCACCAAAATAATGGAGTCGTTCACTGCAATTCCAACCAGCAGAATAACACCGATTATTGCCATTATATTAAATGTTTTCCCGAGGATAAAAAAGATTAAAATACTGCCCACAACGGCAAGCGGAATGGTTAGCAAAATTACAAACGGGTGAATAAGCGACTCGAATTGCGAAGCCAAAACCATATAAACCAACACAATTGAGAGCAACAACGCAAACCCGAGATTGGCCATCGACTCTTCGCGTTTTTCTTCATCGCCGGTTACTTTTATCCGGTAATTTGGCAGCAAATCGATGGTGGCTGTTGCCTCGCGAATCTCTTTTGAAACGTGGTCGAGAGCAACTCCGGGTTGCAGTTGAGCAGTAACTTTACCAACGCGGTTTTGGTTGCGGCGGAAAATCTCTTTTGGCGAAACATCGTACGAAACATCGGCAATTTCGTTCAGTCTGAAAACCTGTTCTCCCGACTTAATAATAAGCTCGTTTATTTCGTTCACTCCTTTTTCGGGAACTTTAATTGTGATGTCCTGCATTTGCCCAGCTTTTTCGAGCTGACCGGCACTTTTCCCTTCCAGCTGGTCTTGCACCTGCGTAATAACCGTATTTATATCGATGTTGTACATTCCGGCACGCATACGGTCTATTTTTATCTCCACTTCGGGGGCACCGTTTTCTATCGATGTTTGCACATTCAACAAACTGCCAATTCCCTCCATCTTCTCTTTTACCCGGTTTACAACCGACTCAATTTCGTCTAAATCTTCGCCTCGAACTTCAACCACAACCGGTGCTTCGTTGGTGCCAAGAATGGCTTTTAACGCACTCTCCTCTTGCGAAAACTTAATTTCAAGTCCTTCAATATTTTCCGACAGTTTGTCGATGGTTGCAATAATACTTGCTGTCGATATTTTTGAATCGCCCTTTAAAATTACCTTAATCTCGCCGGTATTTTCGCCTTCAAAAACCGAGTTTTCGTTTCCGCTAATTCCGTTCGACGGTCCCGCCTGAGAATAGATTTTATCGAGGTTGTCGCCCAAATAATCGATTAAAATACGCTCAATGTTTTCAACAGTAGATTGGGTTCTTTCCAGTTCGGTTCCCTCCTGCAACTTCAGGTTTATGGTTAACTCTTTGGTTTCTGTTTTTGGCATAAACTCGGTACCAATTTTAGGAACCAGTGCAAATGCAGCAACAATCAAGAGGGTTGAAAGAATAAGCACCATCCATTTTATTTTTAGAATTTTTTCGAGGAAACGGCCGTAACCACTTACCCGAACCGATTTTGTTTTTACCGGCGATTTCCGGTTGCGGTAAAACCGGTGGTACATCATAGGAATAAGAAAAATGGCAACCGCCAGCGACGAAACCAGCGAAAAAGCCACAGTCCACGCCTGGTCTTTAAACAACTCGCCCGATGCACCGTGCAGATAAACAATGGGAAGAAAAACAATAATAGTTGTTAATGTAGATGCAGTAATTGCACCGCCAACCTGCGATGTGCCAACAATTGCCGCCTCTTTTACACTCATCCCGTTTTCGTGGTTGCGAAATATATTTTCCATAACAACAATGGCATTGTCAACCAACATTCCCGCCCCCAAAGCAAGTCCTCCAAGGGTCATAATATTAATGGTAAGATGGTTGAAATACATTAAGTTGAACGTGGCAATAATTGAAATTGGAATGGCAATACTTACAATTAAAGTGGTTCCGAAACGGCGAAGGAAAAGGAACAAAATAACCACGGCAAGTAAAATTCCAATAAGTGCTGTCTCTTTTACCTCGTCGATGGCATTGCTGATAAATTTCCCCTGGTTGCTGATGCGGGTGAATTTATAACCGGGCAGAGCTTTCTCTATTTTTACCAGCGCTTTATTAATTTGCTCAACCGATTTTACGGTGTTAAACTGTGTCTCTTTATAAATTGAAAGGCCGAGACAGCGCTCGCCGTTAATATGAACAATATTATCGGGTTTTTTATTTTCGACCCTCACCGTTGCAATATCTTTTAAATAGATGGGTGCCCGCTCGGAATTATTTTGCCCGTTTGCAGCATTTGCCTGAACATTTTTATACCCCACAATTAAGTTGTTAAAATCGTCGGTATTTTGCAGCATTGAAACGCCTTTAACAATGTACTGAATTCCCATTTCGCTAATTCGCCCGCCCGACACATTCCGGTTAAAATTCTGAATGCGTGAGCTTACCTCTTCCATCGAAAGATTTAGTGCTTCGAGGCGGTAAATATCGGTTTCAATAATTATTTCGCTCTCCTCTTGCCCTGTAAGTTCTACTTCGGCAACACCCTCTAAACGAACCAGTTCGTTTCGGATATAGCTTTCGGCAACCTTCCGAAGTTCATTCATATCTTTAATTTCCGAATGTGTAAGTTCGAGAACCATTACCGGCATTGTATTCGGGTCGTGCTGAGTAATTGTAAGTTCGTCAACTTCCGGGTTTTGGCTTACCGGATTCAGCTCTCGTTGAAGGTCGAGAAAGGCCTCATCCATATCTTTGTTCCAACCATATTCTACGGTAATTTGCGCCGAGCCAACGCGCGAGACAGAGGTAACCTGAACCACATTCGACTGGCGAATTGCCCGCGATTCAATCTCCTCAACAAACTGTTTTTCCATCTCTTCCGGCGGCCGCTCTCCCGATTTTATCTCCACAAAAATACGTGGCGAGTTGAGGTCGGGAAAAAGATCGACACCCAATTTATCGTACGATATGTAGCCGAGTAGCAAAACTCCAAGAACCACCATCAGCACTGTTACCGGGTAATCGACAGAAAATTGTGTTAATTTTTTCATATGTTAATAATTAGAATCAAGATACTAGAATCAAGACACAAGACAAGAAATTAGTGCTTTAACTTAATCGTGCTCCTGTGTGTGAAATCTTTTATTATAAATGTTTCATTTGATTTATATTACATTCACGATGTGGAATTTACCGACACAACAGTCTTTCTCAATCGCTCTCTTGTGTATAAAACTCATTTGCATTCAACCTGCTTTTACAGAATTACTTTTACTTTCGACTTGTCGCGCAGAGTTTCAAATCCTTTAATAATCAGCCGGTCGTTGGGTTTTAATCCTTCCAGAATCTCAATATCATCCTGATTTTCGATTCCGGTAGTAATGCGGCGGTCGTCGGCTGCACTGTTCCGGCCAACCACAAACACATATTTCCCACGACTTCCATTCAGAATTACATTTTTCGGAATAACAATAGCACTGTCTTTTTGGGCGGTAATAATGTTTGCTTTTATAAACATTCCCGGGCGTAGTTTTAGTTGCGAATTGTTAATCTGCAACTTCCCGCTAAACGTTCTTGTTTCGGAACTAACAATTGGCGAAAGCTCGGAAACCGTACCTTTTATTGTGTCTTCAGAGAGTGTGTAGCTGGTAATTAAAACCTGTTGTCCCAATTTTATTTCGCTGATATTTTTCTCGGGAAGATTAATTTCGACATACATTTTTTTGTAGTTCATTAAACTTACCATAGGTTGTCCGGTAGCAACTTTTACCCCTTGCGTGTAATAGGGCAACTCAACTATCGTTCCCGAGAAAGGTGCAACAATTTCCATTTTTGCCAAACGAATTTCGGCATTCTCGTAATCGTTTTTTGCATTGGTTGCCGTTAGTTCGGCATTCCGTAACTCGCGCAATGTAATGCCGCCTTTATCGTACAACGACTTCGATTTATCGTACTCCTGCTGCGAAATTTCGAGGCTGAGTTTTTTCGAATCGATGGCAATTCCGTTTAAATACTCTCTGTCTTCAAGACGAATGATTACCTGCCCTTTTTCAACTCTGTCGCCCAGTTTAAAACGCTTCCCTGTTTTTGGATTTAAAAGTAATTTGTATGCGCCGGTTATTTCCGAATTCAATACCGTTTCGGAAACTGCTTTTGCGGTTCCGGTGGTATTTATAAATTGCTTAATGCTTTGCAATTTTATGTTCGAAACAGAAACAGGCACTGCCAACTCGGTGGTTTCGGTGGCAGGCTGGTTGTTGCAAGCTGCTGCAAAAACAACAATACCCGCTAATAGAAATAGTTTTATTTGTCTCATCTTATCTGTTTTTTATTTAATTTCTTACACGTTATTTTTTCTTATCTTCCGATAGATACAGCTCGGCCGGAACAATCTCTTTGTTTTGTTCAAAATCGTAAAGGGTCTGTATTTTCAGGTTTAACAGTTCTATTTTATAGTTAATTAACGACTGGCTGTATGCAATTTTCTTTTCGGAAAGCTGGGTTTGAAAGAGGTTTAAATCCATTCCGGTTAAATCGCCGTTTTCGTATCGTTCTAAATTAATATCGTAAGTTAACTCGGCATTTTTTACGTTTTTCTTTGCAATTTCTATCTGGTTTAACTGGTTTTGTAAATTCCGGTAAACCTGTCGTATTCCAACAATAATTTGTTTTTTCTGTTCCGAAAGGTTTAACTCCTGCGACTGTATAGATGCCTGGGCAGCTGCAATACGAGCCTTTTTTTCGCCCCAGTCGAAAATTGGAATATTAAAACTGAGAGCTACCGATGGACTACTTGTTGGGGCATCGAAAATCTGGTGGAGGTTTTCGTTGTCGCCGGTAATTCCCAACCTGAGGTTTACATCGCCTCTAAATTCGTTTAACGACCGCGTTTTAATTAAATCGAACTCGCTGTTTTCCACATCTATTTCGCGCTGACGCAACTCCATTCTCGAGTTCAGCCCGTTGTTAATGGCCTTTTCTAAATCAACCGGAACCGGATTTGCACTAATATCGGCAAGAATTACGATGTCTTCAAAAAGGTCCATTCCAAGGTACAATTTTAGTTGGTCTTTTGCATTTTCAAACGTTACCTCGCTATTTTGCAATTTCGATTCGGCCGTTGCCAAATTTAGTTCGGCCTGGTACAACTCTTCGCGGGCTGCCAGTCCGGCATCAACTTTATTTATAATTATATCGTGACTTTTTTTTGTATTCTCCAGCTCCTCTTTTGCTATAGAGAGATTCATTTGAGTCATATAAACATTATAGAAAAACTGTGTTACATTTTTTTCGAGGTTTAAACGCTGCATGGCGTAACTTATGTTTGCATTTTCGTAACTCAACTCCAGCTGTTTCAGCTGTAACTTTAACCGGTTGTAAGTGAAAATTGGTTGATTTAATGTTAGAAACAGATTGTTGTAAAACACTTTACTTTCCGAGTTGTTGGCGGTTGAGTTACTTGCCTGCCAGCCAAATTCGTTCGAGAGCGAGATGGTTCCGTCGGTAAGTAAAATAGGTTGCGATACCAAAAAGCGCGCATTCGATTTCAGGTTTTCGTTGGTGTACCATTCCGAAACGCGCGTGTCGAAACGGCGCTGATTACTGTATGAGACCGGAGATACGTCGAGCGAAAACCGTGATTTCAGCGCAGCACGCTGGGCTTCGAGGTTTTTTTGAAATCGTTCGAGATTTAGCAGCGACTGTTGTAAATCGGGGCTCCCGGTTTCGGCAATAGCCATGGCTTTGTTCAGCGTAATTGCTTCTTGTGCAATGGCTGCCGAAACACCGAGTACCAACATCAGAAATACCGCTGCTGCTTTTTTTATCCGTTTAAAACTTACTCTTCTCATTGTGTTTGTATATTTTATAATTTATTTCAATTCAACCAATTTTACTGCATCGGCAAAAACAGCCCGCAATGTTGTTTTATTCGAAAGTTCGATTAACGCCGTGTCGGGCGAAAAGTAGTACGAGCCCAAATGGTTCCAGCCGGTTTCGGCATTCTGAATAGCCAGTGCCGCCTCTTCGGCGCCGTCGTCGCTGTAAATGGTAAAGTTGTATTCTCCTTTCTCTTCGCTTCTGTTGCGCCTGAACATTCTCGATTTGTAAACGTGATAATATACATCGTAATACCCCGCTTTTTTAATGGGAACATGCCATTTTGCCTTTAAGTTTCCATCGCCACCTTTTATATAATAGGCCGAGCGAACGTACTCTCCGTAAAAGTCGGAATTGGTTGTGGCAGTCCAGTTGGTTGGTGGTCGCCACCAATTCATTCCTGCATATTTACTTGTGCTTGTTTTGTCTTTAATTATCAACTTTTCGAGTAAACTCCGGTTTTCAATTTTTGTTACTTCAAATTCGGGATCTTCGTTATCGACAATAATTTCGGAAGGCAGTGCATTTTGTACCGGTGTTTTCGAAATCCGCTCTCCCTCAAATGGTTTTGCTTTTAAGTCTTCCTTTACCTCTCTGAAAAAACTCATCATGGTTTGCGGAATATTTTTCGAGGTCATGGTGTTTACCATCACCATTCTTGGCGGTACATCTAAAAGGTAACTAAGCTCTTTTGTTTGATTTGGGTTGAAGTGCACCAGTTTATTTGTAATATCGCCCCCACTCATACTTCGTCCTCTGCCACCGCCTCTGAATATGAGTTTTACCAATCCTTCCACATTCGAGAAGTTGGTAATTTTTAACGATACCATTGTTCTCATAGCATCTCCGTCTTTTACTTTTACTGCTTTTATGGGCGAGATTAAATATCCGGGTAACACTTTCGCATTAAACCAGTTGTCCATCATTGGAATGAGCTGAATTCCAAAGTTCTTATCAATTTCGGAAGCAAACTCCTCGAAAGAGATATTTTTAAATTTGTTTTGGTTTAAAATATTGGTTAGAAATCCCTTGAATTCCTCTTCTCCGGCCTTCCACTGTATCATCGAAAAGAGAACATCTCCCTTTAGTTTTATTACATTATCGATAATTTGTTTCTGACTGGCATCGGCCAGAATTTCCTTAAACGTACTGTCTTGAAGAGCAATATTTGCACGTACATCTTCACTTTCACCACCATTCATACTGCTCATAAAAATTGAGCGCATATCGGTTCCCTGAGCTTTTAAGTAAGCTTCGAAAACCCGGTTTGTAATGGGCCACCTGTCTGACTGAATATTGTTTTGAAAGTTATAAAGCAGCGGAAAAATATAGTAAGGATTTCCCACCTGAACTGCTGTCCAGTTGCCCCGACTCTGACGGTAATTGTTATTCTGCTCGTTGGTAAAGTTTCTAAAAAAATCTTCGAACACACGAATTTCCTTGTCTCGTGGAGTTAATTCCGCCTCATCTCTTCTCCGGTATCTCCATCTCGATTTTTTCCGGTTTTCGAAATCGGCTTCACGTATTAAAAACGCCTTTTCGGGAATAAAAATTTGCTCGGGTTGCACCAGCTCCTGGCTTGATGTCCATATTCTTTCGAACGTTTTAAACTGCGCCGGAACCTCCACCAGAGAAAGGCGTTTAAATTTATATTCTAAATTAAGCTTTCGTTGAAAATCGTTAAAATGCTCGGTAGCTATGGCCGCAATTGTATCTTTTGCCTCGGGAAATAGTTCAGAAAAATAGTTGTGCCCTTTTAGTGTCCAAACTCCCAGCTCGAGCGTGTCGTTTTTATTTGTAATCTGTTCGTAATTGCCAATAGCAAGCGTTATTTGAGTAAGTGGGTTTTCGTTTTTAAAACGGAATTCGCCCGGTGCCACCTCTTCAATTATCCCCTGCGAAATTGCTTTTAACTGCGGGGAGGTTTTTACTTCGAGTGCAAAATCGATAAAATGAGGTTGGTACCAGCTTACATTGGAAGAGCTGTAGGTAACTCCGGTTTTGGGGTACCAGTTGGCTTCGGGCGAAAGAAGCAAATAATTGGGCGTTATAAAGGCAAACCGTTTGTCAACATTTATTACAAACTTACCATATTTCTCCTGCATTGTCTCCTCGTCGATGTCGAGATAACAGAGCGCTTCGTTTATTTT
>JALUZN010000281.1 GCA_027011835.1 Draconibacterium sp.
AAGATAATCTCACTTCTGAAATAATTCAATCTATAACTCATCATAAACTTTTTTTGGATGCATATATGGGGTGTTTTGTTTCCTAATTGGTATTACTTCTCATAACGAAAGTTCATGAATAATTCAGGTTACCCAAAATCAGACTAAACCTTGCTACCTGGTTTTGTGTTTGTTTTGCAGCATTAAACATATTCCACTTTTACTTTTTTGAAAAACTTGTGTATTAATAATTTCACAATTCGTTTAACAACAAATTTTCTTAGTTCAAGCTCAAGTGGTTGCTCGGGGTCTTGATGTGCCCAGTTAATACGAGTGCCAACAATTATATCGATACAATCGTGTTTTAACAGAAGCTTTACCACTTCCTCCGGCGGAGTATTCTCCAAACGAGTGTCGCTGCTATAGTTTTCCAGAATCTCTTCCACTTTACCCAGCGTTAAAATTCCTTCGGTAACCATCTCAAAACCATTCATATTTGCACTGGGAGGTAACGAGTCGGCTTGTTTATGCCCGTGTTGAATTTCAACTTTGAGGTTTAATTCGCGAGCAATAATTTCGGCAGTTGTTCCGCCACAAATAATTTTCTTGCCTCTAAAATTTTTTATTCTTTGTACAAAGTGCGAATCTTTTATTTTATAAAATGGCGGGCCGGTAATTAGCATAAACTTTCGTGGCTCTCGAAAATAAATGACACCGCAGGTGGTGTCGTCTTTTGCCGAGAAATCGTCATTCATTAGCGCACGATTAATAATCTTTCGTGCCAGCTTTGTTGCTGAAATATCGGCCATCCGGTTTATCTGATTAAGTGCAAAATCTCTAACACTTTCAATCGTCCATCCCATCGGTAATTCTGCTTTTCCAAGCCCCGACTGCGTCACTCCGTCGGTTGTGAAAATAATACGATCCTCTTTTTGTGCTACAAACTCACGACAGCGCAAAAGTTTCCCCAGATTCTCTTCGCCTCTAACTTTCAATTCGTACTCTTTGGGTTGAAAAACAGCACCTTTACGTATGATTATTAATGGCGGATTGTCGTAGTTTATTATCCGAACCAACCCGTCGGCTTCCAGTTCAATAATAGTGAATGTTGCATAGTTTTCTTTACCGTCGCTGCTTTTGGGTAATGCATTCATAATTATTTGTGCGGCAATTTCAGGTTTGGTGTGAAGTGTCGAATATTTCATTGCCATGGTTGCCGTTAGCGTTGCCAAAACACTGGCTTTTATTCCGTGCCCAATTCCATCGCTTAGCACAAGAATTTTTCGCCCCTCCTCTTTAAATACACTCGACTGGAATACGTCGCCACAGGCAATTTCGCCTTTTGGCCTGTTTTGCTGAACGTTAATTTCTATATGAAAATCATCGTTATTCGTTGTTTCCATATTTATAACTTTTTATTATCGAATTCAATAATTCTTCCGTTTCAGCAGCATTCTCTCCAAGCAGGTATGCAATTTTTTGAACCGTTTCAATGTTTTGTTTATTTATTCGTTGTGCCCGGTGTACAATCTCGTCGCGTTCTAACAGAGGGGCCGACATATCTCGAATTACAGCTCCAACAACCCTGTTTTTGTAGAGCGTTATTACGGCAACATGCAGCAATTTATTCCGAATTTCGAGGTCGCGTTCAAGCAAGTCTTCTCCCGAAGTCATTATATTCGAAATCATTTTAAAAACCGTGTCGGGAACAAGCACTCTTGCGTCGGCACTTTTTAATCCGGGAATTGTTTCGTAGAGGTCTTCAATCTCTTCTCCCATTAGTTTTGCAAAGCTTTTGTTCGAGTCGATTACTTTAAAGTCTTTGTCGACCATAATAATTCCGGCCGAAATTTTATGCAACATATGCGACGAAACTTCCATTGTTTCTTGCACTTTCTCTAACCGTTTCTCGGTTTTTTTCAATTCAGTAATATTGTTTATCGACCCAACAATGCCAATTATTTTATTGTTGTTGTCGCGAATTACTGCTTTATTAATTATGGTATAATAGATGGTTCCGTCACTGTTTTTTACCCTGTTTTCATAAATCTGTTCTCCGGGGTTTTTTAGCAGTTCTTTATCCTGATTGGCATAAATCTCGGCTGTCTCTTTCGAATGGAGCTCGAAAACCGATTTCCCTATTGTCTCCTCTTTTGGCCGCCCGGTAAATTTCTCGTGCGCTTTATTACACATTTGGTAAATGCCATTTAAATCGCGGTAGAAAATGGGTACGGGCAGTGCATCAATAATTTTTTGGTGAAATTCCGGGTCGTCGTAAAAAGAACTTTTAAATGACTTTTTATCGTAAAGCATTTTATCGGTTTTTTATAGTTGAAAATATCGGTGCTGAAAGTTACAGATTAATGTGTCGAATGTCAACCAAATTTAAATTTTTTAAAACATGTATGTTTATTGGGAATAAATCATCTGTTTGAAAAATACATTATTTACCTTTGTGACCAAAGTCACATAACAGAGAAATGTGCGGAAAACAAATAACTATATTAAACTCAGATTAAATATGACTAAGATTAAGTCTTTCGACGAGTTGCGCAAAATAAAAGCCAAAATAATTAAGACTTCGGGGGAAGCAAATAGCCCGAACTCACTAATAAAAATAAAGGTTGGTATGGCAACTTGTGGTATTGCTTCGGGTGCAGGCGAAATAATGCAGGTTTTGGTTGAGGAGTGCGAACGTCAGGCAATTGATGTAACCATTAAACAGACAGGTTGTTTGGGGTATTGTTATGCCGAGCCGATGGTAGAAGTTCAAATTCCAGGTGCCGAGCCGGTGGTTTTTGGCTATGTCGACAAAAACAGAGCTCTTGAAATTATCGGGAAATTTATTCTCCAGCGCAAACCAATCGAGGGAGTTATCCCTGTTTCATTTAAAACCATTAACGAACTTAATTAAAAACTACTATGACCGTTTTAAAAAAACAGGTACGAATTGCTTTACGTAACTGCGGAGTTATCGACCCCGAGCAAATTGAAGATGCAATAGCTTGCGATGCTTATTTTGCACTGGGAAAATGTTTAACAACGTATTCTCCCGATGAGGTAATTTCTGAAATAAAAACCTCGGGACTGCGTGGCCGCGGCGGCGGTGGCTTCCCTACGGGATTAAAATGGGAGATAACAAAGAATGTTGAAAGCGACCAAAAATATGTGGTGTGCAATGCCGATGAAGGCGATCCCGGAGCATTTATGGACCGCTCGATATTGGAGGGCGACCCGCACTCGGTACTCGAAGCAATGGCAATTTGCGGATACTGTATTGGAGCCAACACCGGGTTAATTTATATTCGAGCCGAATATCCGCTGGCAATTCAACGGTTAAAAATTGCCATAAAACAGGCCGAAGAATATGGTCTGCTTGGCGACGATATTTTAGGAAGCGGGTTTGATTTTAAAATTGAAATGCGTTATGGTGCCGGTGCTTTTGTTTGTGGCGAAGAAACGGCACTCATTCATTCTATGGAGGGGCTGCGGGGCGAGCCCACAGTAAAACCTCCGTTCCCATCGGTTTCGGGATATTTAGGAAAACCAACCAATGTAAATAACGTGGAGACCTTTGCAAATATTCCGGTTATTATTAATAAAGGGGCAAAATGGTTTAGCCGTATTGGCACCGAAAAATCGAAAGGAACAAAGGTTTTTGCTCTGGCCGGAAAAATAAATAATGTGGGCTTAATCGAAGTGCCTATGGGAACCACTTTGCGCGAAGTGGTATACGAAATTGGTGGAGGAATTGTGAATGGGAAGAAGTTTAAATCGGTGCAAACCGGTGGTCCGTCGGGAGGTTGCTTAACCAAAGATTTTTTAGATACACCAATTGATTACGACAATCTTGTGGCAGCCGGTTCAATGATGGGGTCGGGCGGAATGATTGTAATGGACGAAGACGATTGTATGGTTTCCATTGCAAAGTTTTACCTCGAATTTACCCTCGAAGAGTCGTGTGGAAAATGTAACCCGTGCCGGATTGGAAACAAGCGACTTCACGAAATTCTGACAAAAATAACCGAAGGAAACGGTACGGTTGAAGATATTGAGCGGCTAAAAGAGTTAAGCGATGTAATAAAAGATACTTCGCTTTGCGGGTTGGGACAGTCGTCGCCAAACCCTGTTCTTTCTACTATTGCGAATTTCGAAGACGAATATATGGCTCACGTAAAAGAGGGAAAATGTCCGGCAGGGCAATGTAAATCGCTGCTTCGGTACGATATTGTTGAAGACCTTTGTACCGGTTGTACGCTCTGTTTCAGGAATTGTCCGGTAGGGGCAATTACCGGCGAACGGCGGTTGCCGCATTTTATCGACCAGTCGCTCTGTATTAAGTGTGGTGTCTGTTTCGAGAAATGTAAATTCGATGCAATTACTTTAACCTAACCCGAAAAAATAAAATTATGGATACAATAAATCTTACCATCGACAATAAAACAATAGAGGTAAAAAAAGGAACTTCTATTTTGGATGCAGCAGCCGAAGTTGGAATTGAAATACCAACGTTGTGCCATATGAAGCTTCATGATTTAAATATTGAAAACAAACCGGGAGGGTGCCGTATTTGTGTGGTAGAAGTTGAGGGACGCCGCAATTTAGCACCCGCTTGTTGCACCGATGCACACGATGGAATGGAAATAAGTACCCACTCGCTGAGGGTGGTAAATGCACGCCGCACGGTAATGGAGTTAATTCTTTCCGACCACCCTTTTGAGTGTTTGATTTGCGCCAAATCGGGAAATTGCGATTTGCAGGATATGGCTCACCAATTGGGAATTCGTGAAGTTCATTATAAAGGCGAACAGTCGCATTATCGTGCCGATACATCGCCGGCCATTATTCGCGAGATTGATAAATGTATTATGTGCCGACGATGCGAAACCATGTGTAACGATGTGCAAACTGTTGGCGTTTTGTCGGCTATAAACAGGGGGTTTAATTCGGTGGTTTCACCTGCTTTCGAGATGAACCTCGACCATTCGGAATGTACCTACTGCGGTCAGTGCGTGGCTGTTTGTCCAACCGGCGCATTAACCGAGGTCGACGAAACGGGAAAGGTAATTCGAGCTTTGGCCGACCCCACAAAAACAGTTGTTGTGCAAACGGCACCGGCAGTTCGTGCCGCTTTGGGCGAAGAATTTGGCCTCGAACCCGGAACTTTGGTTACCGGAAAATTGGTGGCTGCTCTTCGGCGTTTAGGATTTAATCATGTTTTTGATACCGATTTTGCTGCCGACCTTACAATTATGGAGGAGGGGACCGAATTATTAAACCGATTGAACCGGTTTTTGTCGGGTGATAAAGATGTAAAACTGCCCATATTAACATCGTGCTGTCCGGCGTGGGTGAAATTCTTCGAGCATCAATTCCCCGATATGAAAGACATTCCATCGACAGCACGTTCGCCAATGCAGATGTTTGGAGCCATTGCAAAAACCTATTTTGCTGAAAAATTAGCGGTGAAACGCGAAGATTTGGTGGTGGTTTCGATTATGCCTTGTGTGGCAAAAAAATACGAGCGAGGACGCGACGAGTTTAAAGTGAACGGCAACCCCGATGTTGACCATGTAATTACAACACGCGAATTGGCTGCACTCATAAAATTATCGAACATCGATTTTAATGCTTTGCCCAACGAAGAGTTCGATAATCCGTTGGGAGAATCGTCGGGGGCCGGAGTAATTTTCGGAACAACCGGTGGTGTTATCGAAGCAGCGGTTCGCACTGCTTACGAAATTCAAACCAAAAAAGAGTTGCCACGTTTAGACTTCGACGAGCTGCGTGGAATGGAGGGAATTCGCGAAGCCACAATCGATTTCGACGGATTACCTATAAAAATTGGAATCGCTCACGGATTGGGAAATGCACGCAAATTATTGGAAGACATTCAGGCAGGGAAAAGCGAGTTTCATGCTATTGAAATTATGAGTTGCCCGGGAGGTTGCATTGGTGGCGGTGGCCAGCCGTATCATCACGGCGATGCATCGATATTAAAAAAGCGCCAAATGGCAATTTATCGCGAAGACAGTAACAAGGCAATTCGTAAATCGCACGAAAATCCTTATATCATAAATCTTTATAAAGAGTTTTTGGGAGAACCAATGAGTGAAAAGGCTCATCATTTATTACATACCCAATATTTCGACAGAACTGAAAAAGTGAAAATTTAAGATTATGCCAGAGATAAAATTATCCGAAAATACAATTCAACTCATAAAAAATATTTGTGCTGAGTTTGAAAATAAAGAGAACGAGCTGATAAATGTGTTACACCGGGTGCAGGGCAAGTTAGGATATTTACCTGCTGAAGTACAGGAGGTAATTGCAAAAGAACTGAATATTGGAGTGGCCAGAGTTTACGGTGTAGTTACTTTTTATAGCTTTTTTACAATGATTCCACAGGGCGAATTCCCCATCTCTATTTGTATGGGAACAGCTTGTTATGTTCGGGGTGCCGAGCAGGTACTTGCCGAATTTAAACGCCAGCTAAATGTCGATGTTGGCGAATCGACCAACGATGGTAAATTTTCTATTAACTGTTTGCGTTGCGTTGGCGCTTGTGGTTTGGCGCCGGTAGTAACAGTTGGCGGAAAAGTGTTTGGGCGTGTGGCTCCTTCGCAAGTAAAAGAGATTATTGCAGAATATACTCAATCCAATTCAGCCGATGAGGCAAAGTCGGCATAAAAAGTTAAACCATTACTTGTTTTGAAGTTTTATTTCTTTTGTAGTGTAAACTTAAGTGCCAAATAACCAAGTGTTCCTGCAATTAATGACCCTGCAAGAATTCCTGTTTTTGCCGATACAATTAAGGTTGTGTCGGTAAAGGCAAGGCTGTTAATAAACAACGACATGGTAAACCCTAATCCACCTAAAACGGCCATTGCAGCCAACTGTTTCATCGATACATTTTCGGGTAACTTTGCCAACCTTAATTTAATTGATAAATAGGAGAATGAGAAAATACCTATAAAGTTTCCCACAATTAGACTTATTGCAATATTCATTGAAAGCGTAAGGTTTATTCCTTCCGAAAAATTAAAAACCACACCCGCATTTGCCAAAGCAAAAAGAGGCATAATAAGGTATGAAACCCATCCATGCAGGCGATGCTCGTGGTATTGAAGCGGCGGGGCTGTTCTCTCTGTAAGGTCTTCCAGCTCGTCAATGGCTTCCAATTGTTTTTTTGTTAAAACGGTTTTATCTGTTTGTGTGTCGCACTCTTTTACAAAACTGTTTAAAATAGATTTTCCTTTTTCGTAGAACAGAAGCGAGTTTGTTTTTCGCTTTAACGGAATGGTGAGCGCAACTAAAACCCCTGCAATTGTCGAGTGAATTCCCGACTTTAAAAAAAGTATCCAGACTATAGTTCCGGCAAAAACGAAGAGGTATTTTGAATAGTAATTAAATTTCGACAGGAGAAATAGCACGAATACAATTGAAAGCCCAATGACAATATTTGTCCATATAATATTAGAGCTGTAAAACAATGCAATAACAATAATGGCTCCCAAATCGTCGATAATTGCAAAAGCCATTAAGAATATTTTTAATCCCGAAGGAACCCTGTCTCCCAATAACTTTAATATTCCAAGAGTAAAGGCAATGTCGGCAGCCATTGGAATTCCCCAGCCTTCGGTGCCGGCATTTCCTCGGTTTAATATTATGAACAAAACTGCCGGAGCAATCATTCCCCCAACTGCAGCAAAAAATGGCAACGATGCACTTCTAATGTTGTTTAGCTCGCCTGAGATAATTTCGCGTTTAAGTTCAAGTCCAATCAAGAAAAAGAATATGGCCATCAAACCATCGTTAATCCATTTTAGCAGAGGTTTCGAAATGTGAAATCCGGGAAGTGAGATGGTTATTTTATTTTGCCAAAAATTTAAAAACGAATCGCTCAATCCGCTGTTGGCTAAAATCAATGCAGCCAAAGTTGCAGCAAAAAGAACTATGCTCCCCGAAGTTTCAAGCTGAATAAATTTGTTAATTGGCTTTCTTATAAATTCCATAATTTACTGTTTTATAAAAACTAATCTTAGGCTTTAAATTGCTGGTATGCACCTTAATAATTTTCAGTTCTTGCAAAGGTAATTACATAATTTAGTTTTTTCCTTGTATTATTTAAAATAATGGTTTAATTTAGTGATATTAAAATAATATCAAAATA
>JALUZN010000282.1 GCA_027011835.1 Draconibacterium sp.
TTCGTTTACTCATTCTTATTTCGTCTTGTTCGTAACGTATTTTTATCTCTTCGATAAAACCCACTGCGGTAACATCGTTTTCAATGGCGTGGTAAAAATTTGCCAGTCCACGGAAAGTGGCCAGTTTTGTTAAAATATAGTCGCGTAATTTATCAACCGGGTCGGTATTACGGTTAATTACAATCTCCAGTTCGTGAGCCAGTATTTCAACCTCTTTTATTATTACTGCGTGAAACAAGTCTTCTTTACTTTTAAAATAGTAGTAAAGCGAACTTTTCCCTTTTCGTACGGCACTTGCAATGTCGTCAAGGGTAGTTTTTTTATAACCGTATTTACTGAATATTTCGCGGGCAATTTTGAGGATATTCTCTCTGTTTTGGTCTTTTTTATTCACCGATTCGCTTTTAACTTGCATCTCGAATAAAGTTTGATTTGTTAAAGTTCAAGCAACAAATATAACCATTTATTTTACCTGCAAAACAGTTTTGAACATTTTAATCAAAAAGACGAATTTATGCCAACTATTCCACAAACCCATTAAACAAATGACACTGAACAGGTTGCTATTCGAAGTCGTCGATTTCTTCGTTTTCAGTCAATAAAAAATCGAGTTGTTTACGTTCCAGATTTGTTCGCCAGATTTTTACATTTACCTCATCGCCAAGTTGGTAGGTTTTATTTGAGTGCCGTCCAACCAGAGCATAGTTTTTTTCGTCGAAAATGTAAAAATCGTCGTCGAGTTCGCGAATCGGAACCATTCCTTCAATTTTGTTCAGCAGCTCGACATAAATTCCCCAATCGGTTATTCCTGAAATTACACCCGGATAAACTTTGCCAATCTGGTCCTGCATAAATTCAACCTGTTTATATTTTATCGATGCACGTTCGGCATTGGCAGCGCGCGTTTCCATATCCGACGAGTGTTTGCACAAACTTTCATATTTCTGTTCGTTTGCCGACCTGCCGTTATTCAGGTATTTTTCGAGCAACCGGTGTACCATCATATCGGGGTAGCGCCTTATGGGTGAGGTAAAATGCGAGTAGTATTCAAACGATAATCCGTAATGGCCAATGTTTCGTGTTGAATAGGCGGCTTTTGCCATCGTTCTAATAGCGAGAGTTTCAACCACATTTTGCTCTTTTTTACCTTTTACATTCGAGAGCAAATTGTTTAACGAGCTGGTAATTACTTTTGCCGATGTTAACTGTAACCCGTAACCAAAACGTTGAATAAATGTATTTAACGATTCCAGTTTCTCGGGGTCGGGTTTATCGTGAATGCGGTAAACAAAGGTTTTTGGTGTTTTATTTCCCTGTTTTTTGCCAACAAATTCGGCCACCTTTTTATTGGCAAGCAACATAAATTCTTCTATTAATTTATTTGCATCTTTCGCCTCTTTAAAAAATACCGAAAGTGGTTTTCCGTTTTCGTCGATATTAAATTTCAATTCTACACGGTCGAAAGCAATCGACCCCTTTTTAAAACGTTGGTTGCGCAGCTCTTTAGCAAGCCGATCGAGTATTAAAATTTCGTCAGACAATGTTCCGCTGCCGGTTTCAATAATTTGTTGTGCATCGTCGTACGCAAACCGGTGGTCCGAGTGAATTACGGTTTTTCCAAACCACTGCCCGATAATTTCGGCTTTGTCGTTCATATCGAAAACTGCCGAGAAACAGAGTTTATCTTCGTGAGGGCGCAAAGAACAAACGCCGTTCGAAAGGCGTTCGGGCAACATTGGAACCACCCTGTCGACAAGATAAACTGATGTGGCTCGGTTTTTTGCCTCCTCTTCAATAAGCGTATTTGGAGTTACATAGTGTGTAACATCGGCAATATGAACCCCCACTTCCCAGTTTCCATTATTCAGTTTTTGTAACGAGAGTGCATCGTCGAAATCTTTTGCATCGGCCGGGTCGATTGTAAAAGTTGTAATGTTTCGCATATCGCGGCGTTTTTTAATCTCGTCGGCCGGAATTTTGAGCGGAATTTTTTCTGCTGCGCGATTTACTTTTTCGGGAAATTTATGAGGCAACTCGTATTCAGCAAGAATAGCGTGCATTTCGGCATCGTTATTTCCTGTATCGCCAAGAACCTCGATTATTCTTCCGAACGGGCTTTTTGCATTTTCGGGCCATTCAATAATTTCGGCAATGGCTTTTTGCCCGTTTTTTGCTCCGGCAAGTTTATCTCCGGAAATAAAAATGTCGAATCCTACTTTCCCGGCAGGATTTAAAAAAGCAAAGTTACGCGAGGTTTGTACCGTTCCAACAAATATTGTTTTTTTCCGTTCCCTGATTTCCAAAACTTCGCCTTCCAAATCGTGTTTTTTCCGGCGGGCATACAACCTTATTTTTACTTTGTCGCCCTCCATTGCGTGTTTTAAATTCCGCGACGAAACCAAAACCGGCCGTTCAACTTCTTCGCTGATTACATAGGCAAATCCTTGTGGTTGCAGCTCAACAACACCAACGGCAGTCCCGCTTTTCGCTTTCAGCTTAAATTTGCCTCGCGAAATTTGTTGCAGATAATCGTCGTCGTTCAACTCCTCCAAAACAACATTTACCAGTTTTCGGGTTTCCATATCTTTAATTCCCAACCACGTCGAAATCTGTTTGTAATTTACTGTTCTGCCGGGTTCTTCGTACAAAATTGTAAGAATTGCATTTTTAAGTTTCTTTTTATTAAACGTTCCTTGACGACGTTTTTTCCCGTATTTTCTCTTTTTCTTTTTTACCATTTTTACTTTATTTTTCAGCTAACAAGTTACTTTTTTTATCTAAACATTTATTTCCGCCACTCATATTTTTTCTGATACCACTCTTCTGTTTTTTCCCAAATCTCTTCTGCGTTGCGTAACAAACTTGTTTTTTCGTATGCAACATCAATCATCTCGTCAATTCCGGTGCCGTAACGGTGAAACAGAATTTTAAATTGGGGATACGAAATTCCGGTCTGTTTGGCAATGTCGAATTTTTCGAGCGAGAGTTCGTAGTTATCGGAAATTTGTGAATTTGTAAAACTATTTGGAAGTGGTTCTTTAACAATTTCTAAAAATTTAGAAATGGTTTTTGCCGAAATAAAATGCTGCCATTCAACTTCTTCCAACAAATCTGCGTTAAAATGAATGTGTTTTTTAAGTTCATTCGTCGAACTATTTTTTGTGAATTGACTTGTTGAGGCACCTAAAAAATCAATTTGAAGGTGCCCGTTTTGTTCGAAAAACTGAATCCGGATTTTCCCACTTTTCTGAATTAACGCAAAACCGGGTACCGTTTCAGTAGTCAATAAATAACTGCTTCTTTTTTCGTTTTTACATCGAATAATTTTAGAAATCTCGTTATGGGGAAACTTCTCATTCATTAAAACTTTGCCTCCTTTCAGTTCGAAATATTTTAATAATTCAACGAAAAGTCGCGATACGTTTACTTTATACTCGTGAATAACCAAACCTTTTAATGCTTCCATTTTAAAAAACGAGAGGTTCCCGGGGAGCGGTTGATTGACGATTACCGATTTCTCGTTTAACTGATTACGAAGAAACAAATCGACAATATTTGCATATTTTTTTGATGGTTTCGATTGAAGGTAAAACACTTTTTGTAACTGAAAAAGATGAGGTGCCAACAAAAACAGTTTGTTTAAATTCTGCTTTTGCTGTGCCGAACGGAAAAGGTGAATCGCCCGGTATGGAAATATTTGCGTAAGCTGAAAAATATCGGTACGCAGTAAATCATTTTCGAAAAAAAGCTGAACCTTTTCTCCTTTTTGCACCTGTTCTATGGCAGCTAAAACATTGTCGATATCCGGATTGATAAATGCAATATCGTAACGATTCGATTTGTAGCTCTGTTCTCCCTTCATCTTACTTTATAAATTTGTCGCTCCAAATAATTATACTCAAACCAAATAGATTTTCGGGTTTCTGTTTCGTTCTTTTTCCCTTTTCCTGCTGCAAATAATTAAAACATAACTATGGCTATGCTTGAATTATTTGCCTTGTTAAAGAAAAAAATAACATCCTCATCCCGATGTACATCGGGACCCGAAAACCTATCTGAATTGAGTATTTTTCGAAAACGATATTACAAACCTACAATGTTTGCAGGAATTTGTATGTTTGTAGCCGGAATAAATTGTATGCAAATTAAAGTGAAAATACCATTTCTGTTTGTTGCTGTTCTTGCCTGGATAGTAATTATTTCGTCGTGTGCCAATCAGGGAATGCCAACGGGAGGCCCAAAAGATTCTTTGCCACCGGTTTTAATTGAGACTTCGCCGGCTTTTCGGGCATTAAATTTTGATGGGGATAAAGTAAAATTCACTTTCGACGAATATGTTATTTCCGACGCTATTTCTGAAATGCTGGTGGTTTCGCCGCCACTCGAAAAAAAACCAACCATTCGCACAAAGGGCAAGTCGTTAATTATTCAGTTTAACGAAGAGCTGAAAGACAGCACTACTTATTCGCTTGATTTTAAAAATTCGATTGCCGATAACAACGAAAGAAATGAGTATAAAAATATGCGGTTTTCGTTTAGTACCGGCCCTGTTTACGACTCATTGCGGGTGGCCGGGCGATTAATGAATGCGTTTAATCTCGAGGCGGTAGATAAGGGGTTAATTGTTTTGCAAAAAAATCTACACGACTCGGCAGTTTTCCGTGTGCGCCCCGATTACATTGCCAAAACCGATGAAAAAGGTTTTTTTATGATTGACAATATTGCGCCCGGAACGTATAACATTTTTGCCATTAACGACGCAAACAACAATTTACTTTATGATGAAGGAGCGGAAGAATTTGCATTTATCGACTCGGTAATTGTGCCATCGGCAAAGTTTTTCGCCGAACCCGATACAGTTGTCGACGGTGCCGACTCGTTACTAATTTCAGGACATACACAATTTTATCCCGGTCCTATTTTTCTACATCAGTTTACCGAAGATATTTTTGATCAGTATCTCGATGATTACAAACGGAAAACGCGGTATAAATGCGAGTTCTATTTTAGCGAATCGGTGGCCGATACGTTTAATGTTCGTTTAATTGGATTCGACACAAACAACTGGTACCAACTGGAATACAACGACAAGAAGGACTCAATGTCGCTATGGATTACCGATACTACAATTGCACGAAACGATTCCCTGTTAATGGAACTCTCTTATTTTCAACTCGATTCGATGGCCGAACTTTATGTTCAGAAAGATACGCTTGAAATGGTTTTCATAAAAAAAGAGAAAACGAAAACAAAGAAAAAGAAACGGTCGAAAGAGACAAAAGAAGATAAGCCAAAACCAATAGAGCAATTTAGCTGGATTTCAAATGCCGGCAGTTCTGTGTTCGAATTAAACAACGATATTTATTTAACAGCCCCCGAACCGGTAAGTTTTTTCGACAGTACGCAAGTGGTGTTGTATTTAACCGACGACACGTTAAAAACACCTCTGAAAATAGAGTTTAGCAAAGACACTTCAACCTGGAGAAGATATATAATAAAGCATAACTGGGAACCCGAAACAGGTTACACTCTTGAGATTGATTCGGCTGCTTGTACAAATATTTATGGAATTACAAGCCGCCGGTTTGTGAAAAAGTTTGTTACCCGCGAAGAAGATTATTACGGGTCGGTAATTGTTAACGCAACAAATGTTTACTGCCCAATGTTGGTGCAATTATTAAAAAACGACGACGACGAAACAGTGCTTTTTGAACATACCATTGAAAAAGATGGAGCGGTTGTTTTCGACTATCTGGTTCCCGGGAAATACAAAGCAAAAGTTATTTACGACGAAAATGGAAACGGAAAGTGGGACACCGGAAGTTATCAGGATAAATACCAGCCCGAGGAAGTGGGTTACGAAAATGAAGTTATTAAAGTGAGGTCGAACTGGGATAAAGAGTTGCTTTGGAATATGAAACCCGATAATTCGTTTATTAAAAACATAAGAGACCTTGAACTTGAAGAACAGAAACGGAAAGCGGCAGAGAAAAAAGCTCGCGAGGAGAAAGAAAATCCAAAACGGCCGGCAAATAATTTAAATAATATGATGCAGGGCGGTGGAAATATACGCGGTACTGATATTATTCGTTGATATTAAATTGGTATAATCTGTTGTTTCTTCATCAAAATTTTTACCTTTAAATTAAATTCACAAAAGTTATGGCAAGTATAAGAGAATTAAAAAAAGACATCGATTTAGTAATGTCGCTGGCATTAAACGACTGTTTTTATGTGTTGGAATACAACTCGAAAGTAGACGACGAAGCCGTAATGAAAATTGCCGGCGAAATAATACAAAATCATCGTCAGCTACGAATACGAGCCAGCCATGTCGATGGGAAAGAGAACCCCAAAATGGTAAAACAGTATTATAAAGATTTAGTTGGCGATTTGTTAAAAGCTGCCGATTCGGCACTCAAAAAACTATCGGCTGAAGTAAAAAAGGTAGTTTAAGTTAGATTCGAGTTTCTATTTTTCTGACAAATAAAATATTTTATGTGCCACCACTTCCCCCTTATAAAAAGTGGTAAGTTCCCATTCTCCAAGTTTGTCTTTTAAAGGCTCCCATATACAGTCGCCCAAATAAAACTTAAAATCATTGGTTCGAATAAACTGTTCGCCGGTAAATGGAGGCCGTAAATTCCCTTCGTCGTCGGTAAATGGAGGGTGTTTAATTTCAAAAGTCACGATTTTTCCGTTTTTTATGTGCAGAACATAACCAAATTCGGTCCCTATTTCAGCTTTAATATTGGTGGAAAAATCAAGAATTTTAGGCAACTCTTTGCTTCCGCGCTCCCACTGCGAATACTCGCCAAAACTGTACATTTTTATTATGGGTTTTCGTTTCATTGGCCTTAATCGTTTATTTTTTAATAGTAAAAAGCAAGATGAATTGAACATTTGAGAATTTCGAATACCGAACCTCTCGCCTCGTTGCCGTACCACTTAAAACAACAGCGAATTTCATAAAAATAGTTTTATCTGCAAAAAGTCGCTTGTTTATTTGTTTGAAGTTAAATTTGATGCCACACAAAAGATTTGTAATTTTGTATCGTTCTATAAACTGAGAAAAACAATTTGTAATTTTCTCAATTTCAGAAAAAACTATGAACGAAGCAGAAGCGATAAAAAAACAGAAGGCAAAAGACCTTCGAAATAATATAATTGTTGCGGTACTTTCTATTGCACTAATTGTGCTCGGAGTACTCTTTTTTATTCAGCGAAAAGAGCACGTTGTTATTCTTAACGATATTAAAGCCGAGAAAGATTCTATTCAAATTGAATTACGAGAAATTGCAGCCGGTTACGATTCGCTTTCTACTGAAAACGATACCATTAACGAACAACTTTTTGTTGCGCAGGCAAAAGTGCGCGACCTTTTAATTGAGGTGGAGCAGACCAAAAAAGTGAGTTATCAGAAAATTTCGGGCTATCAAAAACAGGTAACCACTTTGCGTGGAATTATGCGGAATTTTGTGGTTCAGATTGATTCGCTAAACGCTGTTAACAAAGAGCTGCGAGCAGAAAATTTGGAAGTAAAAAAACAGTATAAAAAGGTTGAACAGAAAAATACACAACTCAGCAAAGAGAAGCAAAACCTGCAACAAAACCTGCAACGGGCTTCAATGCTGGAAGCCCGCGAGTTACTTGCCGAGCCGTTAAACCAACGGAGTAAAGCAACCAAATTTGCAAAACGTGTTGCAAAAATTCGCATCTACTTTGTGTTAAGTAAAAATCCCACAGCCAAACGAGGGGCAAAAAAGATTTACGCACGTATTTTACGTCCCGACCAGCTTTTGCTGAGCAAATCGGAAAACAATTTATTTCAGTTCGAAGATTTGAAAATTCAGTATTCGGCTATGCGCGAAGTGAATTACGAAGGACAGGAGCTGCCTGTAGCTATTTTCTGGGATAACTCGAACGAACCACAATTGATGCCCGGAAAATATATTGTAAACCTTTTTGCCGATGGCAACGAAATTGGCGAAACCTCTTTCTTTATAAAGAAATAAGATTCGTAAATTTACTTTTGGGGGCTTCTATAAATTAAACTTTTGATACACAGATAAAAAATATTACTTTTAAGGTATAAAAATAAGCCTAAAAATGAATAAATACAAACCTGTTGGGAAAAGAG
>JALUZN010000283.1 GCA_027011835.1 Draconibacterium sp.
AAATTAACTTAAAAAATATTTAATATGTCGGGTCACAATAAATGGTCGTCGATTAAGCACAAAAAAGGGGCAGCCGATGCAAAACGGTCGAAAATGTTTTCGAAGATTTCGAAAGAGATAACTGTAGCAGCAAAACTTGGTGGCACCGATGTAGAAGCAAATGCACGGTTGCGGTTAGCTGTACAAAATGCAAAAGGGCAGAATATGCCGAAAGATGTTATTCAGCGCGCTATTCACAAGGCCGACAAAGATGCTTCTAACTTCGAAGAGCATACATTTGAAGGATATGCAACCGGTGGAATTGCCATTTTTGTTGAGTGCCTCACCGATAACAATAACCGAACAGTTGGTAGTGTAAGGTCCATCTTCTCGAAATATGGCGGGCATCTTGGAACAAATGGCTCGCTAAGTTTTTTGTTCGAAAGAAAGGGCGTTTTTGTTGTTCCAAACAACGGTAATTTCGATTTAGATGAATTTGAACTCGAAATGATTGATGCCGGCGCAGAAGAGTTTGAAGAGAACGAAAATATGATTCTGATAACTTCGGCCATGGAAGACTTTGGGAATGTGTCGAAAAAAATGGAAGAGTTGGGTATCGAGCCTGAAAGTCAGGAGTTACAACGTATTCCTCACGATACTGTTCAGTTAAGTGTTGAAGATTCGAAAAAAGTGCTCAGACTTGTTGAACGACTTGAAGATGACGACGATGTGCAAAAAGTTTATCACAATCTCGAGATTTCCGAAGATTTGGAAAAAGAGTTGTAATTCAGTTTTAGTTATCAACAACAACAAATGCGAAAACTCCTATTGTAAACGAAAGTTCTTTGGGCATACAATGAAGTGTGAAAAAAACGGTTATTGAGTTAATGGTTTTTGATTTATATTTGCACACTCAATTCAGATTAAATAATGAGGATTATTTTTCTTTTTGTAACGATATTTCTTTTCAACGAACTTGTTTTTGCACAGGAGATAATTCCTGATACAATTCAGGCAGAAATTCCAATACCCGAAATAGTTCAGCGAGTTGCTCCTACACGCGATTCGCGGTTGGATAAAATGGTAAACTGGCAGGTTGAAAAAAATAAAAAAAGAGACGGAATTGAAGGATTCAGAGTTGAAATTTTTTTTAGTGCCGAGCTAAATGCAAAAGAGCAGGCACTCAATAAAAAAGTCGAGTTCTTGTCGCAATACCCCGACTATGCTGTTCATATAAAATACGATGCCCCGAATTTCAGAGTGAGAGTTGGCGATTTCAGAACAAAAAACGAAGCATTAAAATTGTATAAAGAGATAGAAAAAGATTATCCGGTAGCATTTATTGTTGCCGATAAAATAGAATTTCCTTTGTTGAAAAAATAAATTATGAGTGACCAGATTAAGCACGAATGTGGAATTGCTTTAATTCGATTGTTAAAACCATTATCCTACTATCAGAAAAAATACGGTACATGGAAATATGGGTTAAATAAGTTGTATCTTTTAATGGAGAAACAGCACAACCGCGGGCAAGACGGTGCCGGCGCAGTTTGTGTAAAAACCGATTTGCACCCGGGAACAAAATATATAAACAGGTTTCGGTCGGTTCAGCAAAACCCCATTTTAGATGTTTTTAATCAGATAAATGCTCCGCTCGAAATAGCGCAGAATGACAATATCGACATCAACCAGTCGGAGTGGGCTTACGAAAATTTTCCTTTTGCAGGAGAACTCTATCTTGGACACTTGCGATATGGTACTTTCGGGAAAAACAGTATTGATCTGGTGCATCCGGTAATGCGTCAAAACAACTGGAAATCGAGAAACCTTGTATTGGCCGGAAACTTTAATCTTACCAATACAAAAGAGTTGTTTGATGTGTTGGTTGAATTGGGGCAGCACCCAAAAGCATACACCGACACGGTAACAGCACTCGAAAAAGTGGGGCATTTTCTCGATGAAGAGAATCAATTGCTGTTCCGCCGGTACAAAAACGAAGGGTTGATGAATAAGGAAATTTCGAGCCAGATTGAAAAAAATCTTGACATTCGAAATATCTTGGAACGCTCTACAAAAGACTTCGATGGCGGGTACGCAATTGCCGGATTAGTTGGGCATGGCGACGCATTTGTTGTTCGCGACCCGTGGGGAATTCGTCCGGCGCATTATTATTACGATGATGAGATTGTTGTTGTTGCTTCGGAACGTGCAGTAATACAGACCGTTATGGATGTGCATGCCGAGCAGGTAACCGAAATTGTTCCAGGCGAAGCTTTAATTGTGAAAAAAGACGGAAGAATTAGTAACGAAATGATTCGTGTTCCGCATACCCGGAAATCATGCTCGTTCGAGCGAATCTATTTTTCGCGGGGTAGTGATAAAGATATTTACAATGAACGGAAAGAGTTGGGGCGCTTAATTTGTCCGACCATTTTAAAAACAATCGACTACGACTTTGAAAATACTGTCTTTTCGTTTATCCCAAATACGTCGGAAACAGCTTTCTATGGAATGATCGAAGGAGTGCGGAACTATTTGGTTGACTGGAAAATAGACGAGATAAAAAAGAAAAATGGCTCGCTTTCTAATGATGATATTAAACGAATTATTTCGTTTGAACCTCGTGTCGAGAAAATTGCAATCAAAGACGTTAAGCTTCGTACTTTTATTGCCGACGATGCCAGTCGCGACGATTTGGTAGCACATGTTTACGATGTTACTTACGGCATAATTCGCGACCACAAAGATACACTTGTAATTATCGACGACTCGATTGTACGCGGAACCACACTGAAAAAAAGTATCATTAAAATTCTCGACAGACTGAAACCCAAAAAGATTATTGTGGTCTCTTCTGCTCCGCAAATCCGATATCCCGATTGTTACGGAATTGATATGGCACGCCTCGATAAATTGGTAGCATTTAATGCGGCAATTGAGCTATTGAAAGATGAGGGGAAAGAGAAGCTAATTGATGATGTATATAAAAAGTGCAAAGAGCAGGAAAATTTACCCAAAGAGGAGATGGTAAATTATGTGCGCGAAATATATAAATCATTTTCTGCCGAGCAAATATCTGCAAAAATATCGGAGATGCTCACTCCCAACGACTGCAATGCCGAGGTTAAAATTGTATATCAATCGATAGAGAATTTGCATAAGGCATGCCCGAACGATTTGGGCGACTGGTATTTTACCGGAAATTATCCTACACCGGGAGGAAACAGAGTTGTAAACGGGTCGTTTATAAACTTTGTTGAGGGGAGCGATAAACGAGCATATTAAAAAAACGAGCAGCTAATTTTTAGCTGCTCGTTTTTTTAATCTTTTTTACCTAATCTATTCCACATCGGGGAACTCGCTTTTTTCATCGTCTCTGTCTCTTTTAACATAGGTCTCAATATGGCGGTCTACTTTTGCCGAATAGATATCTTCTATGGTAAGAATAATTCCGGTTTCTAAAACATTCCCAAATTTTTCGTTGTTAATGGTGCCAAACGTTTTCATCGATGGAGATAAATTCATATACGCATTAATTAACGGAGGTATATTCTCTTCGTATTTTCTTACGTTTTGGGTTAAAATCTTGTAATCCTCGTTGTAGTCTTTCCCTACAAAAAGTTTTTCCATTTTTTCAGTATCAATATCGAATTCAACCGGTTCTTTCGGATAAACCAGATTCTCTCTGTCTCTGAAATATTTTGCAAAGAAATATTGGATTAAATTCCGTGCCTCAATATGAAAATGCATATACATGGTAATTTTACCAAACAGATATTTAATTTCGGGGTGGTCGACAGTTAATGCACCTAACCCATCCCAAAGATTGTCGAGTGCAAACAGAGCTTTTGCACCTGCTTTGCTCGATTGGTAGGCGGGTTGAACAAACGAGCGCCCCAATTCTAATGTGTATGGCAGGTAATTGTCGATAAATTCTTGCGAAAACTGGAACAGTCGTGATGTGGCTAAAAGTACATTTCCCTCTTTGTCGCGCGGAGCATTTGCGCAAAGCAAATAGCGATAGCCTCCCAATATCTCGTTTGCGTCGGGGTCCCAAACAATTAACTGTTTGTAGGGTACTTCAGCAGTGTCGTAGTTGTCAATGTCGGTCTCTTTTCCTGTTCCGCCACCTGCATCGCGAAATGTAATCTCGCGTAAACGGCCAATTTCTTGCATAACTGTAGGCGAGTCATGATGAGTTATAACATATATTTCGTTACTGCCTTTATTGGTTTTTCTTAAAAATTTATCGGGAGTCAGTTCTGCAATAATTTCCTTTTTTGGTAAAGGTGCAACAATCTCTTTCATCTTATAAATCTCTTTAATCTATTTTGATAGACCCGGTACTGTTCCGGATTAATTATATGATTTAAAATAGCTTTAACAGCCTATCTTTCATCATGCCTATTCCATTTTCCTCTCTCTTTTTGCGAACAATTGAATACAAAATTAAAAAAATCTAATTAAGGTTGGTTGTTTGTTCTTTTATTTTGTAGCATTATAATTTTCAGGTAACTTGTAAACCTGCTCTTTTACCCAGTTTGCCCACTGCTGATGAGTTTTAGATTTGTCGAATGTAGTATACGGAATTGGTTTTCCAAAATAGATGGGAAATTTCGAATTGCTGTGTTTTACGGTTTCGTCGGGAAGGAAAAACATCTCGAGATTCCATTTTATATGAAAGAACTTACGAAAGTTTGCAGTACGGTAAAATCGATTAGTATTTCTTCCCTGAATAAAAACAGGAATTACATCGCGCTTATGTTTTATCGCTTTTGAAATGAAGTGCTTTTTCCATTCCAAATCAACAATTTTCCCTTTAATTTTTCTCGATGCCAGTCCCGAAGGGAAAAGTACAACCTGTTGGTCCGAGTCATATACTTCCAGTAGTGCTTTTGCTGCGTCTCTGCTATGTCCTCCATGTTTGTTTACCGGAACAAACATGGGGCTTAAATTGGGAATATTCATTAAAATATCGTTGGTAAGGAATTTAAGTTTTCCCAGTCGTTTGTCAATCCATTTCATTAGTAGTAGTCCGTCGAAACCGCCTAGCGGATGGTTGCTGGCAAAAATAAAACGTCCCTCTTTGGGTATGTTCTCGTAGCCGTGAATTTGTTCGGTAACGTTAAAATCGTTAACCACTTGGTCGATAAAATCGATTCCCATTAAATGTTCATTTCTCTCCAGTAAATCGTTGAAAAAATCGAGTTGAAGAATTTTGGTAATATACCGGTATACAAATCCGGGAATTATTTTGGCAAATTTCGGATTCTTTTCCAAGAATATGTCTTTTATAACTATTCGTTTAAACTTTTTTGGTGTTTTTTCTTCCACTTTATTCGGCTTTAATCAATTGAAAAGGTGGTAACTTATTATCTCTCTTCCCCCTCTTAAATGCAATTAAGTAAAAATTGGGCAAAAACAGAAACTGAAATAAGTTTATCTCCTATTGCAAACTATTTATGAATTGGGAGAAATCTTTAACAGACTGTGTTATAGAAATATTCTTTACCGTTGGATTTGTCTTTTTAATACTCAACAGCCGCAGATTCTTAAATCGAAATTCGTGGAAATTCGCAATTTTTTGTTGTGCGGTGCGTGCAATGTTTTTGCTATTTGCAACTTTTGTGGACGCACCTTTTTGTTTCGCGCATTCCAATCCCCGGGATAAATCCCGGGGCTACCAATATTCAACAGCCACAAATTCACAGATTCTTAAATCGGAATTCGGAATTCGATATTCATCATTCGGAATTCAAAAAAATAAACATAAAAATGAATGTCGAATGTTGATGGAAAAAGAGAATTGAGATTGTTATTCTGCCATAGGCACACCTTTGTGGAAATTCGCAATTTTTTATGGTCGCTGTGTTAAGATTATCCTTTGCCGTTGGATTTATTCAACGGTAAACAGATAGACTAATAATTCCTGATTTCTTAAATCAAAATTCATTATTCGACATTCGAAATTCGGAATTCAAAAACATAAAAATGAATATCGAATGATGAATGAAGAATGTCGAATATCGATGGAAAAAGAGAATTGAGATTGTTATTCTGCCATAAGCGCACCTTTGTGGAAATTCGCAATTTTTTATGGTCGTTGTATTGTAGAATTATCCTTTACCGTTGGATTTATCCAACGGTAAACAGACAACCCAACAATATCGGGCTTCAGCCCATATTCTAAAAAACAAGTTGGGCTAAAGCCAGATTTTTTATGCATTCCAATTCCCGGGACTACCAATATTTTGCATCTACGGCGCAAATTCTTTTTGCAGGTCATGCTCTCGCTTCCCGCGAGGGTATGACTAAACATTCGAAATTTATCATTCGACATTCGACATTCAACAATCAATATTCAATATTTATTTCTCCCCATTTCAACTTATCAACGAGAAAACAGTAGTTATTAACTGTTAGTAAATATTTTTTATTGTGGCTACTAAGGCGTTGTTAATGAGCGCAATAAGCGACACTGTTTTCTTGCTGTTTGTAGTTTTCAACAATATATTAACATCTTTTAAACAAAAATGTGTGTATGTTGGTTGTAGAATGAGGTGGAACAGAAGGGAATAGAGTGTAATATTTTGGAATAAATTCTTACTTTTACGATTGAAAAATAAAGAATATCGAAAAAATGGCTGAATTTGCAGGAACATATAGTGCTACCATCGACGACAAAGGACGTGTTGTTCTTCCGTCGGCTTTTAAAAAGGAGATGGGCGAAATGGCACTCGAACCTCTTGTAATAGAGAAGAGTCTGCATAAAGAAACACTCGATATTCATCCGAATAAATATTGGCAGGAACGTGTAAAGGCATTTAAAGCCGACCTCGACCCATTTGATGAGGACGACGATTCAATGCTTCAGTTCTTTTATCAGAATTTTGTGAAAATAACAATGGCTGCCAACGGAAGAATAAATCTGCCGGCCGATTATTTAAAATATGCAAACCTCGAAAAAGGGGTTCAGTTTATTGGCATGGGCGAATCGATTCGGTTGATAGCCGCTACAACTTCGGATAAGAATATGATGTCAAAAACCGAATTCCTGCAAAAGCTGAAAGAGAGACGTAAAAGAAAGCAGGATGCCAAATGACACAAGCTTACCACATACCGGTTTTGCCCGATGCGAGCATCGAAGGTTTAAATCTTCACAGCTCGGCCAGCGTTGTTGATGCTACGTTTGGAGGAGGAGGGCACTCCCGCTTAATACTTAAAAGTTTAGGCGATGAGGGGCGGCTTTTTGCTTTCGACCAGGATGAAGATGCGGTAGGGAACTTAATTGACGACCGCCGCCTTTTTTTTATCCGCCATAATTTCCGGTACATAAAAAATTTCCTGCACTTCTACGGTGTAACGCAGGTCGATGCAGTTTTTGCCGATTTTGGCGTTTCGTCGCACGATTTCGATGTTCCCGAACGGGGCTTCTCTTTTCGTTTTGAAGGAAAACTCGATATGAGAATGAATCGCAAAGCCGAAAAAGACGCCGCCAAAGTGATAAACAACTATTCGGAGCAGCAGTTAAAGCTGGTGTTTAAAATGTTTGGCGAGATAAAGAATGCAGGTCGGCTGGCATCGGTAATCTGTAAAAGCCGGACCGAACGGCCAATAAAAACTACAACGCAACTAAAAGAGATTGCTGCAGCTTGCGCTCCGCGTAATTCCGAAAATAAATACCTCGCTCAGGTTTTTCAGGCACTTCGTATTGAGGTGAATGATGAAATGGAAGCATTGAGAGAGTTTCTTGATGCTTCGGCCGATTTGTTAAAACCGGGTGGTCGCTTGGTTGTGCTCACATATCATAGTTTGGAAGACCGGCTCTGTAAAAATTTTATGAGGGCAGGGAATTTCGAAGGAAAAGTGGAGAAAGATTTTTATGGCAATGTAGTCTCTCCATTCAAATTAATAAACCGGAAAGTAATAGTTGCCGGAGCCGATGAGTTGAAAGAGAACAGCCGGTCGAGAAGTGCAAAATTAAGAGTAGCAGAAAAAATTTAAGATGGCAGAAAAATCGACAAATAGCAAAAAATCGGGTGGTGTAAAATCGTTTATAGGAGGTACAATTTTAACCGACGAGCGAATGACAAGGCAGATGCCGTTTTTGGTGTTGCTGGTAGTAATGGGAATTGCGCTTATTGCTAACAGAAACTGGTCGGAGCGGACAATTCGTAAAATCGAAATTTTGCAGGATACACTCGACGAACTTCGTTCCGAGTCGATTACAATGTCGGCAAAATTGATGGATGCAAGTCGACCATCGGAAGTGGCAAAAAAAGTTGAAGAGGCAAATATTGGTTTAGAAGAGCCGGTTCGCCCGCCACAAAAATTAATTGTTCACGAAAAATAGGAAAGGGGTGAAGATTAGGAGAACCATAATAACACGAATTGCAATTGTTTACGCTGTACTGTTTCTGTTTGGAGCAGTTGCCGTAGGCAAAATGTTTTCGGTGCAGCAAATAAAAAACGACAGGTGGGCAAAAATTGAGGCAAACCTGAGCAAAAATACTATTCTTGTTGAACCGAACAGGGGAAATATTTGTGCTGACGATGGAAGCGTTCTTGCCACATCGGTTCCCGGTTATTATGTGCGAATTGATTTGGCCTCCGAAGGTGTAAAACGGGTGTTTTATAACGAGAGCGACTCGCTTGCATATTATCTTTCACATTTTTTTAACGACAAAAGTAAAGCTCAATATCTGCGGAAACTTAATGCTGCATATAAAAATAAAAACAGAGGCTTTTTACTAACTCCCCGAAAAATAGATTATACCGAACTTCAGAAAATAAAAAAGTTCCCGATTCTCAGGCGGGGAAGATTTGGCGGAGGTTTAATAATTGAGCAGGAGAACAAAAGAATTACACCGCTGGGAATGCTGGCGCAGCGTACTATTGGCGGACTAAATAAAGGTGCATACGGTGGTGTGCACGGCGCCATTGGTTATACCGGGCTCGAAGATGCTTACGAAATTTACCTGAAAGGGAAAGAGGGGGTGAGCTACAAACAAAATTTGTCGGGCCGATGGGTAACACGTACCGAAATTGAGCCTGAAGACGGTATGGATATTATTACCAACATTAATGTGAAAATGCAGGATATTGCAGAAAGTGCTCTGCTAAAACAGTTGGAAAAATCGGATGCCGATTGGGCAACTGCAATTTTAATGGAGGTGAAAACCGGTAAAATAAAAGCCATTGCAAATTTGGGAAAAGGGAAGGACGGTTATTACGAAAAAGACAATTATGCATTGGGCGCACGCGGTTGTTACGAGCCCGGATCGACGTTTAAACTTGTATCGCTGATGGTGGCTCTCGAAGACGGCCTGGTCGATACAAGCGATGTTTTCGATACCGGAAACGGACGGTGGCAAAATAGCGGACGAGTTATTACCGATACTCACGGACACGGAAAGTTAACGGTAAAACAGATTCTCGAAAAATCGTCGAACATTGGTGTGGCTATGGTTATTACATCGTGCTATAAAAATCATCCGCGCGATTATGTCGACCGTGTTTACAGTTTTGGAATAAACAAACCGTTGGGACTGGAAATAAAAGGCGAAGGAAAACCCTATTTTAAATATCCGGGCGATGCCGACTGGTGGGGAACAACATTGGCCGGTATGTCGTACGGTTACGAAACAAAAATGACTCCTCTGCAAATTCTTAATTTTTACAACACCGTTGCAAACAATGGTAAAATGATTAAACCTCAGTTGGTAAAAGAGATTCGCGACAACGGAGTTTTGGTGAAAAGATATAAAACGGAAGTGCTGAACCCAATGATTGCGTCGAAAGAGACAATTGGAAAAGCACAAAAAATGGTAGAAGGAGTTTGCGAACACGGAACAGGACGTTCGTTGCAAAATAAATATTTTAAAATAGCCGGCAAAACAGGAACAGCAAGAATTGCTGTTGGAAATACCGGGTACAGCAACGGAATGTATCTCGCTACGTTCTGCGGGTATTTCCCGGCCGACAATCCGAAATATTCGATGATTGTAACCTTTAATAATCCGCACAACGGATATTACGGAGCATCGGTAGCCGGCCCGGTTTTTAAGGAAATTGCCGAGAAAGTTTATGCTCTTAACGGTTTTTCGGTAAAAGAAGACGAAGAAAAGAGTAAAGATGAAATCGTTCCACCTGTAAAAAAAGGAAAAACAGAAGATATTTTAAGAGTTGCCGACGAATTGCATCTGAAAAACATACAGGGGAACCCCGGGTCGGATATGGCTTTGGCATTAGTGCGTGACAGTGTAGTGGTGCTCGAAAGCAACAAAATAGAATCGGGGAAAATACCGAATGTAATTGGTATGGGAGCCAGCGATGCCATTTTCTTAATGGAAAATGCCGGGCTGAAAGTTAAAATAAAAGGAGTGGGTAAGGTAAAAGAACAGTCGTTAACTGCCGGTAGCAAGTGTAAAGCCGGACAAACTGTTTACCTCCGTTTAGGATAAAAAAATTGAAAATGTTAGTAGCAGAATTAATAAAACATATCGACAGTTTACAAATCTCCGGTTCGCTCGAGAAAGAGATATCTTCCATTGAATTCGACTCGCGAAAAGTGCGGGAAGGTTCTCTGTTTATAGCCCAACGGGGAGTCTCGGTCGACGGGCATAAGTTTATACCGGCAGCAATTGCAAAAGGTGCAACAGTTGTTGTTTGCGAAGTGTTGCCGGCCGAAGTTCAACAAGAGATTACATTTATAAAAGTTGCCGACTCGAATGTTGCTTTGGGAAAACTGGCAGCTGCATTTTATGGTTTCCCTTCGGAGAAACTAAAAGTGGTGGGAGTTACCGGAACCAACGGGAAAACAAGTATAGCAACACTTTTGTACGATATGTTTTTAACATTGGGTTACAAAACCGGGCTGCTTTCCACCATTTCGTACCGGGTAAACGGGCGCGAAGAGACCGCCTCGCATACCACGCCAAACGCAATAAAAATACAACAGTTACTTGCCGAAATGGTTGATAACGGTTGCGAGTTCTGTTTTATGGAAGTGAGTTCGCACGCGGTGCACCAAAACCGGATTGCGGGAATAAATTTTGCCGGTGGCGTTTTTACAAACATCACACACGACCACCTCGACTACCATAAAACATTTGCCGAATATATAAATGCCAAAAAAAGTTTTTTCGACGGGCTTCCAAAAAAGGCATTTGCCATTACAAATATTGACGATAAAAACGGGTTGGTAATGGTTCAAAACACCAAAGCGAAGAAAGTAACTTATTCAATCCGGTCGATGGCCGATTTCCGGTGCCGGGTTCTCGAAAATCATTTCGACGGAATGTTACTTAACCTCGACGGGCAGGAAATATGGACACGTTTTGTGGGGCGCTTTAACGCTTCGAATTTATTGGCGGTTTATGCCGCTGCAATTCAGCTAAAACAGAACAGAGACGAAGTGTTGACAGTTATTAGCAACCTGAAACCGGTGCAGGGACGTTTCGAAATATTACGCAGTATTGAGGGGAAATATGCAATTGTTGACTATGCTCACACTCCCGATGCGCTTAAAAATGTGCTGGCAGCAATTACCGAAATAAGAACCAATAGCGAGCAGGTAATTACAGTTGTTGGTGCCGGCGGCGACCGCGATAAAACCAAGCGTCCCGAAATGGCCAAAGAAGCTGTGTTGGTAAGCAATAAAGTAATTCTTACTTCCGATAATCCGCGAACCGAAAATCCGGCGCAAATTATAAAAGATATGGAAGCCGGTGTTCCGGTACAATATAAAAACCGTGTGGTTTCAATAGAAAACCGGCGGGAGGCAATTAAAACGGCAACGTTAATTGCCAACCCCGGCGACATTATTCTGGTTGCCGGAAAAGGACACGAGAACTATCAGGATATTAACGGAGTTAAGCACCATTTCGACGACAGGGAGGTGATTAAAGAATTTTTTGGAATTGAAGATTAAAATGTAAAAGAATGTTCTACTATTTGTTTGATTTATTAGCAGATTTCGATATTCCCGGAGCCGGAATGTGGCAGTCCATTTCGTTTCGGTCGGGCGCAACAATTATATTGTCGCTGCTTATTACCACCGTTTTTGGGAAAAAGCTTATTCGGATTTTGCAGCGCAAACAAATTGGCGAAGAGGTTCGCGATTTGGGCCTCGAAGGACAGATGCAAAAAAAAGGAACGCCAACAATGGGCGGAGTTATCATTCTTTCGGCAATTGTAATTCCCACACTTCTATTTGCAAAACTAAATAACGTATACATCTTATTAATGCTGGTAACAACCGTGTTTCTTGGGTTAATAGGCTTTATCGACGATTATATTAAAGTTTTTAAACAGAACAAAGAGGGGCTGGCCGGAAGATTTAAAATTATCGGGCAGGTTGGTTTGGGGCTCATTGTTGTAGCCACGCTTTTTATTAACGACGATGTTTTGGTGCGTCAGAATGTAAAAGATGCCAACGGAAACGATTTAACCGAAATTGTTGTCGATGCAGCAACCGGCGAACAGTCGGTGCGGGTGGTTACAAAGAATGTAAAATCGACAGTAACCACAATCCCATTTGTTAAAAAGAACGAGTTCAATTACGAATGGATACCGTCGCTTTTCGGTCTGAAATATTGGTGGATGAAATGGCTGGTTTATGCCGTTGCCATTATTTTAATTATTACGGCTGTTTCTAATGCCGCCAACCTCACCGACGGCCTCGACGGACTGGCAACCGGAACTTCGGCAATTAGCGGAGCAACACTGGCGGTTTTGGCGTATGTTAGCGGTAACGTTATTTATGCCGACTACCTTAACATTATGTACATCCCAAACATTGGCGAATTAACCGTTTTTATTGCTGCATTTATTGGCGCCACTGTGGGATTTTTGTGGTATAACTCGTACCCGGCGCAGGTTTTTATGGGCGATACCGGAAGCCTCGCTCTTGGCGGAATTCTTGCCGTTTTCTCTATCATTATTAGAAAAGAAATTTTAATACCGCTGTTGGCCGGAATATTTCTTATCGAAAATTTATCGGTGGTTATTCAGGTTTCGTGGTTTAAATACACAAAACGTAAAACCGGCACAGGTCGCCGTGTATTTTTAATGAGTCCCATTCATCACCATTATCAGAAAAAAGGAATACCCGAATCGAAGATTGTAACGCGGTTTTGGATTGTGGGAATTATTCTGGCGGTGTTAACAATTGTAACCTTAAAAATCAGGTAGGTTGAAAAAGAGTGTGGCAATATTAGGAGGAGGAGAAAGTGGAGTTGGAGCAGCCATTCTTGCACAAAAAAAAGGATACGAAGTTTTTCTTTCCGACCTGGGGAAGATAAAGCAGAAATACAAAAACGTTCTTTCAAATTATAAAATTGATTTTGAAGAGGAGAAGCACTCCGAAAGTAGAATTTTAAAAGCCGGGCTGGTAGTAAAAAGTCCTGGAATACCCGAAACAGCGCCACTGGTTGTAAAGCTGAAAGAGGCCGGAATTCCTGTTGTTTCGGAAATTGAATTTGCCGGAAAATACTGTTCGGCAAAAACAATTTGCATTACCGGAAGTAATGGAAAAACAACCACGACATTGCTGCTCTATCACATTCTGAAAAATGGAGGAATAAATGTTGGGCTGGCGGGTAATGTTGGAAAAAGTTTTGCCTGGCAGGTGGCCGAAGAAAATTTCGACCTCTATGTAATCGAGCTCAGCAGCTTTCAGTTAGACGGAATGTTCAGTTTCAGAGCCGATGTTTCGGTGCTGTTGAACATTACTCCCGACCACCTCGACCGCTATAATTACAATATGCAAAATTATATCGACTCGAAATTCAGAGTAATTCAAAATCAAACAAAAGAGGATTATTTCATCTATTGCAACGACGATGAAATTATTCAAAACGAAATAAAAAAGAGAAAAATAGAGCCTGTTTTAGTTCCATTTGGTTTAACCGAACCGGCTGCAACCGGAGCAGGAATAAAAGAGAATCGGATAATTATTAATATTAATCAAAAACAGTTCAGTATGTCTATTCTGGATTTATCATTACATGGAAAACACAACACTTACAACTCGATGGCAGCGGGAATTGCAAGTATGGTTTTCGAAATTCGCGATGACCAGCTTCGCGAAAGTCTTTCCAGTTTTACAGGTGTCGAGCACCGGTTAGAACGATTTTTAAAAGTTCACGGAATTGAGTTTATAAACGACTCGAAAGCAACCAACGTAAACTCTACGTGGTACGCCCTGGAGAGTGTTTTAAAACCAATTGTGTGGATAGTTGGTGGAATTGACAAAGGCAACGACTACGCGATGCTAAAAGATTTGGCAAGGAAAAAGGTAAAAGCAATTGTATGCCTCGGTAAAAGCAATGCTAAAATTCACGATGCGTTCGAAGGAGTTGTCAAAAACATTGTCGATGCTGCAAGTATGGAAGAGGCCGTAAAAGCTGCCTACTACCTTGCACGAAACGGCGATACCGTTCTGCTTTCGCCGGCGTGTGCCAGTTTCGACTTGTTCGAAAACTACGAAGACCGTGGTATGCAGTTTAAAAAAGAGGTGAGAAATTTATAACAGATTTCTGAAATGTGAAGTGTTTTTTAAGGCGAAACACATTCAACATATTAAAAAAGGAGTAAAAAAATGAAAGCATCGATTGTGAAAATATTTAAAGGCGACCGTGTAATTTGGATGGTTCTGCTGTTCTTGTCGATTTTGTCGTTGCTTATTATTTACAGTTCAACAGGAGCTTTGGCCTATCGTGTGGCTTCGGGTAATACACTTAAATTTCTTATCCGGCAGTTGTTCTTTTTGGGCGTTGGCGTTGGCGTTATGTTGTTTATGGTGAATGTGTTGCCGGTAAAATTCTACTCCATAATTGCCAGTTATGCACTCTATTTAAGTATTGCACTTTTGGGTTTGGCGTTTGTGTTAAAAGTAGGTGGAATATCGCACGGAAGCGGGCGAACCCTGAGTTTGGGAGGGCTCTCTTTTCAGCCGGCCGAATTTGCCAAAATCTCGCTTATACTTTTTACGGCAAAAATACTTGGCAAAAAGCAGAAAACGAAAAACGACTTAAAACTGGCTTTTAAACGTATTATTATTTTTACCATAATTGTTTGCGGGTTAATATTTGTATCCGATTTCTCAACCTCAGCACTGCTTTTTGCAACAATTATGACCATGATGTTTATTGGCCGTATTCCGTTAAAATATTTACTGTCGGTGGTGGCTGTGGGTGTTGGAATGATTGCACTGATTTATCTTGTTGCCGACAAGTTCCCGAATGCTCCGGCACGTGTTCATACCATAAAAGGGCGAATTGACCGTTTTTGGCACGGCGACCCCAATTCGAAAAAAGGAATTACACAGGCCGATTATGCAAAGCTGGCCATTTATTCGGGTGGAATTGTAGGGAAAGGTCCCGGTCAGTCCGATGTAAGTAACTATATGGCAGCTGCTTACAACGATTTTATTTTTGCCATTATTGTTGAAGAGTATGGTTTGCTTGGTGGAATGTTCGTCATCTTCCTGTTTTTGGTCTTTTTCTTTCGGGGAATTGTAATTGTGGGGCGCTCAACACGAACGTTCCCGGCATTTATGGTTGCCGGATTAACGCTGATACTGGTCTATCAGGCAATGATTAATATTGGCGTTTCGAGTGGTGTTTTACCGGTTACCGGGCAACCGTTGCCCTGGATAAGTTTGGGGGGAACATCGTTGGTATTTACATCAATAGCATTTGGATGTATTTTAAGTGTAAGCTATCAAACGCAGGTAAATCGCGAGATTAAAGAGCTTCCACCGGTTCAGGTAAATGTACCTGACGAAGATTACGAAATGGAGAAATGAGTTTAAAAAGAGTAATATTAAGTGGCGGCGGAACCGGAGGACATATTTTCCCGGCTCTGTCGATAGCAAACGAAATTCGTAAGCGAAATCCCGATTGCGAAATTTTGTTTGTGGGTGCTTTGGGGCGAATGGAGATGGAAAAAATTCCGGCTGCCGGATATAAAATAATCGGGTTGCCTGTAATGGGTTTTCCTCGTAAACCGAGCACCAAAATTTTTAAATTCGTTATCAATCTTATAAAAAGTGCGCAGCTGGCACGAAATATTGTAAAAGAGTTTAATCCGCAAATTGCAATTGGTGTGGGCGGTTATGCAAGCGGCCCGCTTTTACGGGCAGCGGCAAAAAATGGCGTGCCCACTTTAATTCAGGAGCAAAACTCGTATGCCGGAATTACCAATAAAATGCTCAGCAAAAAGGTAAAAACAATTTGCGTGGCATACGATAAAATGGAGCGGTTTTTCCCGAAAGAGAAAATTATTCTTGCAGGAAATCCGGTACGCGAAAATTTAATTCAAAAACTCGAAAGCAAAAAAGAGGCTGCCGGCTATTTCAATGTAAACGAAACCGACAAGGTAATTTTAATTATCGGAGGAAGTTTGGGAGCACGCTCAATTAATAATGCGGTACTGAAAAATATTGAAAAAATTGCACAAGCTGACGTAAAAGTTATTTGGCAAACCGGTGCCTACTATTTCGAAAATATTAAAAATGAATTAAAAGAGAACCAACCCGGGAACTTGCAAATTCATAAATTTATTACACGAATGGATCTGGCATATTCCATTGCACAACTGGTAGTTTCGAGAGCCGGAGCAGGAACAATATCGGAATTGTGTCTGGTCGGAAAACCAACAATTTTGGTTCCGTCGCCAAATGTTTCGGAAGACCACCAAACAAAAAATGCAATGGCACTGGTTGAAAAGAATGCAGCTATTTTAATTCGCGATAACGAGATACAGGAAAAACTGTTCGACACGGCATTCGAGGTAATTGGCAATAACGAGCGGTGTAAAACACTGGCCGAAAATATAAAAACACTGGCCAAACCCAATGCAACTAAAACAATTGTAAACGAGGTTGAAAAACTGGTAAAAGAATGAAGAATCTTCGAAATATAGAGAATGTTTATTTCCTTGGAATTGGAGGAATTGGGATGAGTGCACTCGCCCGTTATTTTAAATTTAACGGAATGAATGTGGCCGGATACGACCGCACTCCGTCGCCATTAACCGAAAAGTTACAAGCCGAAGGAATCGATGTTCATTACGACGATGATATCAGAAATATTCCCACAAACTGGAACCCCGAAAAAACAATTGCCGTTTATACCCCTGCTTTACCCGATAGCCACAACGAGTTGTCGTGGTTTAAAGCACAGCCAATCGGGTTGTTTAAACGGGCAAAAATACTGGGATTAATAAGCAACGAAAAAAGTGGAATTGCCATAGCCGGAACACACGGGAAAACATCGGTAAGTACAATGGTTGCCAACACACTTAATAAAACCGAACACGGTTGCGGAGCATTTTTAGGTGGCATTTCCAAAAACTTTGGCAGCAATTTGCTGTTGCCAAAAAGCGAGTCGCCGTGGATTGTTGTTGAGGCCGACGAGTTCGACCGCTCCTTTCATCAACTGTTTCCGCAACTTGCATTAATTACAAGTGTCGATGCCGACCACCTCGATATTTATGGCAACAAAGAGGCAATTGTTGAGTCGTTTCAAAAATTTATTTCACAAATAAAACCGGGAGGAAAACTGGTTCTGAAAAAAGGTGTGGATATTGATGCGGCGGCACACACTTCTGCACAAATTTATAGCTATTCAATTAACGAAGATGCCGATTTCTGTGCGGTAAATTTGCATCTCAATTCCGGGGGTGGTTTTTATGAGTTCGACTTTAAAACGCCCGATGGAACAATTACCGGATGTAAAACCAATTATCCGGGGCTTATAAATGTTGAAAACGCTGTGGGGGCTGCATCATTGGCATTTTTAGCCGGTGTTTCGGCAACCCAAATAAAAGCCGGAATGGAAGATTACAGCGGTGTGGCACGCCGTTTCGATGTGCAACTGAAAAACGAAAAAACCATCTATATCGACGATTATGCGCACCACCCCGAGGAGTTGAAAGCGGTTATCTCGTCGGTAAAAGAGCTCTATAAAAACCGGAAAGTAACGGGCATTTTTCAACCCCACCTCTACTCGCGCACAAAAGATTTTGCCCCGGCATTTGCCGAAAGTCTCGATTTGCTCGACAGTGCCGTTTTAATTCCACTCTATCCGGCACGCGAAGAGCCGGTGGAGGGAGTTTCGTCTGAACTGATATTCAATAAAATGAAACTTCAGAATAAGTTTTTATTGAGCAAAGAACAGACCTTGCAAATGTTGCGCGAAACCCCGCAAGAGGTGGTTATTACGATGGGTGCAGGTGATATAGACCGGATGGTAAAAGATATTGTTGAAATTTTAAAACAGAAAAATTAATGTTTCGGAAATTATTGAAAATAGCAGGAAGTTTAGCACTAATACTTTTTATTGTTGTTACGCTTGCTTTTACCACCCACGAAAGCAGAAATGTGGTGTGCCGCGACATTGAAGTCGATTTTGATTCCAACGATATTATTAAAGTCGATAAAGACGAATTGATTCGAATTGTAAAGAATAGCGATAAATCGCTGTTAGGGAAAAAACTTAATAAAATTAATGCCGAAAAAATTGAGGCTGCGGTAGAAAAACATCCGGCAATATTTAATGCCGAAGTTTACAAAGTGATGGTAAAAGACAGCACACTTTATAAAGGAGTTTTAACTGTTCGTGTAAAACATCGTGTGCCGGTTGTTCGGGTAATGTCCGACAATGGAAGTTACTATTTAGACGAGCTCGGAAATAAAATTCCAATCTCGCAAAACTATACGGCCAATGTTTTGGTTACCACCGGTTTTTTTACCGAAAAATATGCGAAATCGGAGTTATTGCCGTTTGTTTTATATCTGAAAAACAATGAGTTCTGGAATGCTCAAATTGAACAGGTTTACGTGGCAAAAGATGGCGATGTGCTTTTAATACCACTTGTTGGCGAACATATAATTGAGTTTGGAACGTTGAATAATTATCGTGAAAAGCTTCAAAAAATGAAGGCGTTTTACGAACAGGTTCTGGCAAAAAATAACTGGAATAAATACACGCGAATTAGTCTGAAATATAAAAATCAGGTAGTTGCAAAAAAGAGATAAATTATGGTTTCAAAAAGTAATCTTTCGGTTGTTATCGATATTGGTACTTCGAAAATAGCAGCACTTGCCGGGTTGAAAAACGAGCAAGGTAAAATTGAAGTTGTTGCTTATGCAAAAGGATTTGCAAAAGGAGTTAAGCGCGGTGTGATTTACAACATCGAGGAGGCGGCAAACTCTATTGGAAATTGTTTGTCGGAGTTGGAAGAAAAACTCGACGAGAAGATTGAAACAGCTGCCATTGCTTATGCCGGCCAGCATATGAAAACCATCGATTTTCATAAATCGAGATTTACCTCCGACGATGGAGTTGTTTCGCAGTTCGATGTCGAGCATCTGTACAACGAAGTACAAAAAACGGAGTTCGAGCAAGACTATACGATTATTCAGGTAATTCCAACATCGTTTGTTGTCGACGACGAAATTATTGTACAAAACCCGGTGGGGGTAACCGGCCGGAAAATAGAGGCCTATTATAAACTGGTGGTAATGCCAAAACAATACATTGCAAACCTGCACCGCGTTTTCGATAAAATTGGTGTTGAAATGGGCGAGATTACACTTTCAACCCTGGCAATTGCCGAAGCTGTAATTACCGACGACGAAAAAGAGATGGGCGCCATTGTTCTCGATATGGGCGCCGGCACAACAAATATTGCTGTTTATCACGAATCGATGCTGGCACACACCGCGGTAATTCCGTTTGGTGGCAGTGTGGTTACCAAAGATATTAAAGAGGGGTGTGCCATTTTGCTGAAATGGGCCGAGCAGCTAAAAGTAAAATATGGGGGTGCACTTGGCGATTTTGCCGACGACCAGAAAGTGGTAACCATTCCTGTTCACAGTAATTTAGAGGCGAAAGAGATTTCGTTTCGTAGCCTCGCCTACATTATTCAGGCCCGGTTGGAAGAGATTATGGATAGTGTAAACCTCGAAGTTGAAAAGTCGGGAGTAGAAGAAAAACTGGGTGCCGGGGTTGTATTAACCGGCGGAACATCGAAACTCGAGCAATTTAGCTCGCTTGTAAAATACCGCACCGGAAAAGATGCAAGAATTGCAAATCTCGCTTTTAATCCGGTTGGCGATAAAGAAATGATACACGACAGTAGCTATTTTACCGCACTGGGGTTGTTAAGTTTGGTTGTAAACAAATCGGCAAATCCGGTGAATAAGAAGAGAAGAAAATCGAAAAACAGAAAAGAAGGATTCAAATTTATTCCTCTTTTGGGAAAAGCCGTTCAGGGAGCACTCGATTTTTTTGAAGACGAAAATGATGATTTGGCAATGAATTAAAAACAACAGATATGTCCGAGGAATTAGTAAACTTTCAGCTTCCCAAAAGCGCATCATCAATAATAAAAGTTGTGGGCGTGGGAGGCGGTGGTTGCAATGCTGTAAACCATATGTTCGAAGAGGGAATAAGAGGAGTAGATTATCTTATTTGTAACACCGATGCGCAGGCGCTCGAATCGAGTCCGGTGCCGGTAAAAATTCAAATGGGAGTAACATTAACCGAAGGAAGAGGAGCAGGCAACAAACCCGAAATGGGCGAAGAATCGGCACGCGAAAATTACGAAGATATTAAAGCCGTTTTGCAGGATAATACAAAAATGCTGTTTATTACTGCCGGAATGGGAGGAGGAACCGGAACCGGTGCCGCCCCTGTAATTGCAAGTCTGGCTCGCGAGTTAAATATTCTTACCATTGCTGTTGTTACTATTCCGTCGCCCGCCGAAGGGAAAAAACGGTACGGACAGGCAATGGAGGGAATAAAAAAACTTGGCGAATTTGTCGATAGTATGTTGGTTATTAGCAATCAGCGACTGCACAATATTTATGGCGATTTACCGGCACGCGAAGCGTTTAAAATGGCCGATAACATTGTTGCAACCGCTGTGAAAGGTGTTGCCGAAATAATTACCGTACACGGCAATGTAAATATCGACTACACCGATGTGCATACCGTAATGCACAACAGCAAAGTGTTTATTATGGGCACCGGATTCTCCTCGGGCGAAGGACGCGCAATGGACGCCGTGAACAAAGCACTCGAATCGCCGCTGTTGGATAGCAACGACATTTTCGGAACAAAAAATATCCTTCTGAACATTATCTCGGGGAAAGAGGAAATTCGTATTGGCGAGATTGGCGAAATTATAGAAACATTGCAGGAGAAAGCCGGACAGGAAGCCGATATTATTTGGGGAAATGGCTACGATGAATCGTTGGGCGATAAAGTAAGTGTTACCATTCTGGCCACCGGATTTGTTACCAACCCGAATCAGATTCTTCAACCCAAAAAAGAGCCGGAAGTTTTTGAACTCGACAAGGAATTGGAGCCCGAAGAAGTTGTAGAGAATATAGAGGAGAAAGTTCAGATTGAACCTCTTTTTGAGCAGGAAGAAGATGAAAATGAATTTGAACCGGTCGATTCGGGATTCTTTAAAGTAAAAGAGAAAGGGAAAAAAGAGAAACCGGCCGAATCGAGAAAAGAGCGACGTAAGAAAAAACGAAAAGAGAAACCCGACGAGCCTGTTGCCGAATCGAATATAGACAGTTGGTTTTATAAAAATTTTGGAAGATTATTTAACGAGGGCGACAGTGACGATGAGCTATTGGACTAATTGAAACCTTAAACAGAAGAGAAAATGAGTGAAGAATTGGCAAACTTTTCATTTCAGGAGACACCCGGAGCTGAAATAAAAGTAATAGGAGTTGGAGGCGGTGGCGGCAATGCCGTAAATCATATGTACGAACAGGGAATTCGCGACGTTGATTTTGTAATTTGTAATACCGATGCACAGGCAATGGAATCGAGTCCGGTTCAGGTGCGGGTACAATTGGGAGCATCGTTAACCGAAGGACGCGGAGCAGGAAATAAACCGCAAATTGGCGAAAAAGCAGCCCTCGAAAATATTGAAGATGTAAAAGAGGCTCTTTCGGAAAATACAAAAATGGTTTTTATTACCGCAGGAATGGGCGGTGGTACCGGAACGGGAGGTGCACCCATAATTGCAAAAGCGTGTAAAGAGGCCGGATATTTAACGGTTGGCATTGTAACAATTCCTTTTAGAAACGAGGGGCGCCGAAGAGTTAAACAGGCTGCCGAAGGAATTGCAGAGCTCGAAAAATATGTCGACTCGTTGTTAATAATAAATAACGAGCAAATTCGGGAAATGTACGGCGATTTTGCCATCTCGAAAGCATTTGCAATGGCCGACAATATTTTGGCCACTGCCGCAAAAGGAATTGCCGAAATCATTACCGTTCCCGGTTATATTAATGTCGATTTTGCCGACGTGGAAACCGTTATGCGAAACAGCGGCCTGGCCGTTATGGGAACAGGAGTTGCCGATGGCGAAAATCGTGCAATTGAGGCCATTAAAAACGCGTTAAATTCACCTCTGCTCAATAATAACGACATTCGTGGAGCAAAAGATATTCTTATAAATATTACATCGGGAAACAACGAAGTAACAATGGCCGAAATCGACGAAATTATTGAGCACATTCAAAACCGGGCGGTTTACGATGCCAATATTATTTGGGGAAACGGCAAAGAGGAATCGCTTAACGACGCACTCTCGGTTACCGTAATTGCAACAAATCTTACCGACGGGAAGGTTGTACAATCCACCCAAACCGACGAGGAGAAAAAGAACGAACTCCTTATTAAAGGCGACGGTTTTGTCGAATTCGACATTGAAAAAGAGAGAGAAAAAGAGATGGACGATTTTAAATCGCTCTACCCGTCAACTACCAAAACACGAGCAGCATCGGCAGGAGTTCCGTTACCGCGCGACTACTCCAATTTAAGCGACGAAGATGTAGATGAACTCGAGAAAATTCCCGCCTACAAGCGGCGACAAATAAAAATGAACGGGTCGCAAATCAAAAAAAAAATATCGAAACTATCGGTTACAAAAGACAATAAAATTTCAGATAAAAACTCGTACCTGCACGATCAGGTCGATTAAAAACAACTATTATGGCACTATTCGAACAAATAAACAACGACATTAAAACGGCAATGAAAGCCCGCGAAAAAGAGAAACTTCAGGTACTTCGCAACATTAAAAAAGTGATGCTCGAAGCCAAAACAGCAAAAGGAGCAACAGCCGAATTGTCCGATGAAGAGGTAATTAAAATCATCTCGAAACTCGCTAAACAGGGTAGCGATTCGGCAAAAATTTATAAAGAGCAAAACCGCGACGATTTATTTGAACAGGAGATGGCGCAGGTTGCAGTTCTCGAAGAGTATCTTCCCGAAAAAATGTCGGATGAAGAGTTAACTGCCGAAGTAAAAGCAATTATCGACCAGGTGGGGGCAACCACAATGAAAGATATGGGAAAGGTGATGGGAATTGCATCGAAAAAACTTGCCGGAAAAGCCGATGGGAAAGATATTTCTGTAAAGGTAAGAGCGCTGTTGCAGTAGTCTTCCTGCCCCGGTTTCTTAATTTTGCTGCCACGCGCCAAACAACTTGTAAACAGCGCTAACTACTTTAAGTTAATGGTTAACTCTACAACTTGTTCAGGGGTAACTTTTACAGCAATCTTATCGAAATCGGGCGGGCCAAACCGGCCATAAATATTTTTCGAAAAACCATATTTCTCTTTCGGAATCCCAAAAAGATTTTTATCCATTTTTTTGTTGCCATTCTCGTCGTGCCAAACTGCAATGCCATAAAAACCGGCTGGTATATTTTTAATTACCGCAACTAAATTCCCCTTTTTTTGCGGCTTAACCGACACGCCTTTAAACTCTTTCCCCTCATCAGGAAACGAATTTTTATTGTCGAAAACTCCAATTTCAACTGTGCCATTTCTATTCTCAATTCCGGTAATTGTCAGTTTTAGCGTTCCGTTTTGGGCAAAACCCCGAAACGCAGCAGTTGCCAGTATAAAAGCTAAAATAAATTGTTTCATGTAGTACGATTTAAATAATTAGTTACAGTACGATAGCCGTGCAATTTAGTTGTGCATATTAATATTATTTAACAAAATAGTTTGATTTTTTTTAGGGCGTCCGGACAGTCTTTCCGCTCTGCCGCAACCACAAAACCCAGGCTTTGCAACATTTCGCTCGAAAGAGCTGTGTGATTGAAATATATTGTGTTAAAGTAGATTTCATTTAAGCCCAATACAAAGATTCTCTTTCCTATAAAAATAAGAAAAGTAAAGTAATCGCCATTTTCAGAGCAATAGAGAATGTGAAAGAATCAATTCAACTTTCGAGTTGATGGGGCAATTTAAAATTTAATGAATCGGCTTTTCCCCTATTGGAGGGCATACTCTTTGGATCGACCCAAAGCATTTGCAGAAATCCAGTCCGCGGTGACGGCCTCGGTCGGTGAGCCGGAAAACAAGTGATAACGACGTTAAAAAAATCCTGCTGTTTGAGGAGCTCCAATGTATTGGAGGGAGTTCAGGATTTTTAGTCGTTATTGCGTAGCTTTTCCGAGTGAAGCGAACGCAGCCTTGGGCTTTTTGTTTACTTTTTGGACTAAGCCAAAAAGTAAAATCCGCCCGATAGGGCAAAAGTAACATCGGGGCATCCCGCTGACTGGCAACCCAAAAGTTTTAATTCCTCTAGAAATCTATTAAGTATTGTACCAACCCGAATTATGAAGTGAGCCATGTGAAATTTACCAATAAAGGGATTAGTATTGTTGTCATTAAGTCGTCGTTTGCATCGGGGTTTAGAAATAAAGATTTGAAACGAACTTTAAGGGAAAACAGGAAAGCTGCAAGAATAATTTACAAATATTGTTATCTCGCGTCTAATATCTAAACATCTCTTTATCTTTCGATAGATGAAATACGGCGGTAAAATATTACCTTTCCCCGAATTTTGTGCCAATATTTAGCAC
>JALUZN010000284.1 GCA_027011835.1 Draconibacterium sp.
CTTTTCCCAACAGGTTTGTATTTATTCATTTTTAGGCTTATTTTTATACCTTAAAAGTAATATTTTTTATCTGTGTATCAAAAGTTTAATTTATAGAAGTCCCCTTAAAATACTAAGTTTTAAACTAACGGCTTTATTTGCAAGTACATTTCCTGAATTGTCGCGAATAACAGACTGGTATTTAATGCTTTCAGGTGTTTGAGATAATACCGTAATGCTAAGTAGCAGTGCAAGAACCGATGTAAATAGTGTTTTCATCTCATTATAATTTTAAATTTTCAAAGTCCAAAAGGGATTGCTTCGCGGGTACTCGATGCGTCGTTGGCATCCCTTCGGGATAATTAGATCGATAGTAGTTTTCTTGTATGACAAATATTTGTCAAGCTCGTTTCATTGTTTTGAAATTTTGTAGCGGTTGATTTTTGTTGCTGAAGAGTTTTAAAAAATAGATTTCTTCAGAATAATTTTTCAGAATAACTATTGTCCAGTTTAATTCTTGCCCGGCAACAGTTTTTGTATTTCCTCCCGAAGAGAACACTTCATGGGCACTTAAATCTGAGGCAAAACCCAAAAGACAGAGGAACAAAAGATTTTTCATAAGTCACCGATTTATGGATTGGAAAGAATAATTAAGTTGAAATTATCGTAAAATATTATAATCTCACAACACCATAAACTCCGGTCTCACAACTAAGCCTTAATACGTAAGTTATTCAAAATATGTTTCTTACTAACTTAATCTGTTTGAATTCCTTATTTAAAAGAATAGATTTATCGTTTAATTATTTTAAATGTTTTTGTGTTGGTATTCCCCTGTAAAACAGCAATGTAGACACCATTGTTTATTCCCGAAACAGAAATAGTTGTGGTTGTTGCCGAAAGTGTTTTTTGAAGTACAAGTTTTCCTGATGTTGAAATGATTGAAACCAGATTGTATTTTAATTCAGGATTTTGAATTGTAAGTTCTGAATGCGACGGATTTGGGAACAGTTCAGTATTATCGATAGTACGAACCGGAGCACTTGTTTTAACTTCGTTATTATAGTAGTAAAAATTACAAGCGTAGTAGTGACCAGCGGCGTAGGCGGGGGAAAAACGCTGTTGTGCTCTTACAACTCCATCGACATAAATGGTTTTTGTTGTTATTGATGTATTCCATTTTTTTGCGTTGTTATCCCACTTAAAATACTCTTCGTTAATTAAATTATAGTCATCGTCGTATTCGTAAACGGTTTTTTCGCTATTTGTTAAATCGGTATATTGAGAATTGAGTTTAGTAATAACTTCAAGTTTATCGCCATTGGTATTGTAACTGGTTAATGTTTGACGAACAATTTCCAACGCCTCCTTTTGTTGGTTATAAGCCCAAAATGAAACTTTCGAAATCCAATGCTCGGGAGTGTACGAGTATTCTAATCTATTCCAAAGTTTCCATGTAATACTTCCTCCATTTTGGAAGGGGCGAAATAATTTCGCAGTATCTAAATATCCCTCGGTATTATAGCTATATGTATTTTTGTTTCCATTATGAATACCGTCTGTTGTGTTTGTTTCAATCAACCGGTTTTCCGAATCAAATGTATTTAATGTTATAAGTGTGTTACCCCAATCGTGAATACTTTCGTACCATTGGCTGGTTACAATAGTTGTGTCGTTATTATTTTCATCGTAAGAATGCGTTGTTCGTTTAATCTCCCAGGGTGGTGTATTGTAAGGGTGTTTGGTCGAATCGTATTGAGCAACAACCATTCCTGTAGCATTGTATTCGGTTCGTTGTATTGAAATTGTATCCCAGTTCTCGTTATCCGGATTATAACTAAAAACAATCGACTGAATTTTATTATTATTTGTATCGAATTTGTTCTTTGTCAACGAATTCTGTATCCATTCAGAACCTTCTCCGTACCAATACTGATATTCGGTATTGTTTCCATTTGCATCGTAAACATATTCCTCTTTTTCATAATTCAAATATTTGTTGTTGTACGAATCCCACGAACACGTGTAGTTTCCGGTTTTATGCCCCTGATTGTCGAAGGTCGAAACTTCTTTTTGGGTAAACGTTGAATCGGTTGCAGAGGTATAGGTATACGAATAAACTGTTATTTGACTAATATGGTCGAACTCGCTGCTTTCTCCCGATTTTGTATATACGTTTTGTAATGGAATTTTCTGAGCCACCGATACAGTGGCAATAATGCATGCGATTACTGCAACAGATAAATTTTTAAACATAATATTGAATTTTTTTTGAACCTAAAAGGTAATTCAATATTTATAAT